>DASZEX010000088.1:0-12870 GCA_035940365.1 Candidatus Babeliales bacterium
CTCTCAAGAATTTTATGATTTTCGACATTGCAACTTCTGTGATATACTCTTTCTTCATAGTAGCTCCAGTTTAATATTGAATACATTGACTGGATGCTACTATATCACTTTTTAAAATTTTGAAAACTCAACAGAGCCTAGTAGGACATTTATATAAAAATTCAGAATTTTATGTATTGTGTATATTTGATTCGTCTTAATTTTACAAACCTTTAGCAAAGTAGAAGGCTTGTATGGCATACCAACTATCAATGTAGTTCTACGAAATTTTAACCCAAGTAGGGAGTTTCAGTTAGCATGATCAGTCTCCACTCTTTGATTTCCGCCCTGCACAGTCAGTCTTCATTATAAGACTGTAGAGTAAAAAACTTTGTTTTTTTATGATAAAATACACAAATAGTATTAATCGCTTGACTTGAGTTAAAAAGCTAATGTAAGCTAGTGATATAACATCTATAATGGAGGATCAATGAATAAGGTACATTACTTTAGTTTGATTATAATGCTTATTGCAGGTATACCAAATGCATCATACAGTATGAGTGGTTTGAGCAGAGGAACATATGTCTATACAAAAAATTGGCTCAGTAGATTACTTAATACATATAGACCACAAAATAGGCTAACTACTTGGTATGATTATTTTAGACCATCTACTCGATTGGAAGTAAAACAATTTTCACCAGAAAAATTGGAAGCTGCAACATTAAAGGCTGATATGCAATATAGACAAGCAATAGAAGCAAATAAACGAATTCGATCAGAAATAGCTCATGCACAAAAAGATATTCAAAAGCTTGAAAAATCAATCGCAGATGATCAATCTCTTATTAAGACTACACAAAAGTCAATACAAAATGTTCCTTATATAAATGCAAGGGGAACATTGCGCCAGATTGGTGCTGTACAAGATAGATTGCAAAGTAATATTATGAAAAAAAAGCAATTAGAATATCTATTAGATGCAAGAAAAAAGTATATCTATGTGCCTTAATATTGATCGATCAGCATGAATTGCAAGACAGTAGTATAGTAAAAAAACGCTTTGATTTTAATATCAATGTAACCAAAACCTGGAAGTGATTGGTTGATGGTACTTACATTGATGCCGATCTTGACCTACTCAAACATAAATACCATAAATCGTATTTGATGAAAGAAAAGAGCCTCAACTACACAGAAGCACACAAAAATCGCCAGCGGCGAAATTGCGCGAGACTTAAGTAACGCGAGTTCGATTTTAAACCACAATATTACATTACCACATATTGGTGGAGATGGTTGATTTCGTGGATCTGTTTCTGGTCATTTCAGAAAAATGCATAATCCACTTTATGTTCGGATGTTATTTGTTGGACTATAGTAAAAGTAGCGAACGTATGGGCATACCAACTGCGCCAATTTTTTGTAAGGCGCATCAGATTTTTTCATTTAGGAATAGGTCGGCAACTCATTTTGATTGTACTCTTTATTATTAGATCTATCTTTTTTATACTAGGTATATAAAGTAAAAAGAAGAGGTACATAAAAACAAAACGGAGAGAGATATTTTAGTTTATATTAATATTAAAGGAGCTGTGTATGTTTTTCAGAAATATAACATGTTTATTTTTTTTAATAATCTGTGCATCATATATTAAAACTATGAATGAAGATATCTTTTCCATGGATGAACAATGGACAGATATAGACAGTAAAAGTTGGGACAAAATAAAAACGGCTGTTTTTGTTAAAAAAGGACAAGCTTTTGCAAAACAGTTTAATCAAAAATATGCAGAGCCATGTAAAGAAGGAATTTTGGATTTGGCAAAAGAATTTGATAGCGGTAGTTGTACAATGTGGCTTGAATCGAATCCACCTACTTCTAAAGCATTTATTAATGGGAAGAAATTTAAAATTGAAGGTGCAATAGCAGATATCCTTTATGACAATCAACAAAGTGATATATAAATATTCCTATTTGTTTTGCCACATTATATACTATGCGTCTGCAATGCAGTAATTTTGCAAAAATATAACAGGTTTAATACATTGTCTAATATAGGAATATCATAAAATATTATACCTTAGTATTATTGAGTATTTCTTTAATAAGGAGATTTATATGCATACATTATCAAAAATATACATAACGATAGCGATAATGAGTATACCATTTTCACTATGTGCCATGTATGAAACAAAGCTACCCCATCCAGTAGCTCAAGGTCTTGTCTTGCGTGAAATTAAACAACGTGGGAAGCCTGCGGTGTATAATGATATTATTAAGAATGAAGGTTTAATGCAGACACAATTTGAAATATTATATGATGATGTTCCTCCGGTTGTACTTAATATAAACTATATAAACGCTATCTTTGCCAAAAAAGATACTGATACATTAACAAAAACAGTATTTGATTCTATAACAAAAAATGAAGAAATAAGAGGCTATATTTCTGACAGAATTGATAATGAGCCAGAAATGAGCATTTCCATAAAACTTCCTACTAACTTTATAGGAGATGATGATACTATACGTTATTATTGGATCGAAGACAATGGCCAGCGTTCATCCGTACATGTAGAAGTACGGCTTACTAATAATCCAGTTTTGAAAAAATTTGTTGCTACCCTATAGAGAAAACATAATCTCTTTGTTAGTGATGCATGCTATTGAAGATTATGAAGAAAATACCGACTGGAGTTGGTCATTTGTATATAAATGGAAAATAAATCCAGATAATACCCGTTCACTATGGTGCATGGCACAGGTAAACCCTGAAGATATAGAATGTGCACTGGCGCAAAAAAGTAAGTAAATATATGAAGTTTTGATGCTTTATGTGTATTACATACCATTAGCACGCGGTGGTCCGCTCTTGTGGTATATATAGCCCCCATTATTGCTATACGGCTTTCCATTAATTATAAAATGATATATATTCAATTTGACAAAATTATTCAATGATGATATCCTTAGCAATGATTAAGAAATAATTTGTATAAATGGGGGAATTGTGATTTTTAGCTATAGATTATTACTATTGCCTATTGCATTTCTTCTGCCATTTCATGCACTATGCATTGAAAATAATGCCATACCCACATCCAATACTGATGTTTTTGTATTTAGTCATGGCTTTGGGGAAGGGATAGAAAGAAATTTGGGTTATGCATATTGGCAGACTATTTTTCAGGGTAAGCCATCTCTTGCTATACCTATATATCCTGATGCACCAGCACAATTTCGCAAGGCTTGTTTTTATACAAAACCAGCCGTTATTACATTGGCACAAGAATTGAAAAAACAAGTAATTGAACAACAAAAATCTCGTATACATCTTTTTGGCCGTTCCTGTGGAGCTAGTACTGCAATTAATTGTTTAGCATTACTTTCTAATTACAAAGATTATACTGCATATTTTCAGAATTCAGATATAACATCTGAAGATGCACAGCAGATTATGCAAGCGATCAATAGTGGTTCTTTATTTGTTCATGTACCATTCTTGGGACTTCACAAAGCACGTGTAGTATCACGGCTTGGTGCAGGATTGCGCTTAAGTACATTGCCTCTTGCGTTTTTAGCAGTATCTTCTCTTGGTACTGAAAAATTTTTTGCCTGTGCCGCAAGTATATTGACCTATATGATTATAGGGCCGCAAATACAAAAGACATATAATACCAAATTAGTACCGCAGATGGTACGCATTATAAGCAATAATCATTTTGATCCTGTACATGCCTCACCACTTGAATCAGTAGAACAACTAAAAGGTAAACTCTCTTGCCCGGTACTTATTCATGTATATGCCCATGATGGCATAGTTGATAATCCTGATGCTGATACTACAAAAATATATACATGCATGAAAGAGGGTAATGACAAAGTCCATATGTATGTTAGCAAAACAGGTTCACATAATGATGATTCAGACGAAGCGATAGGTATTATGCAAGATTTTGTTCAGAAGTATAATCTTGTAATATAATTTCATTTTGTTGACTTTAATTGGTAATTTTTTATAGAATAAAAATATATAGTATATAATGGGGGCATTTATGAATAAAGTACAATATGTATTATCAATAGTGGTTGGTTTCAGTATATATAATTCTGTATATAGTATAGGAGCTTTAACCAAAACGCAAAGCCGTGCATTTTCCCGATATGCAGGCAATACCGTTCAGTCATGGTTTACACGATGGCTTGGGCAAGCTAGAAAATTGGAAAAAATACCATTTTCTTCAGCAGATTTAGAAAGAAAAGCCATAGAATATGAAAAAAGGGCAATAGAGAATGATATAGCAATGCTCAATAAACAATTAAGTACCTTGCACCATGATCAAAATAAACTATTAGCACCCACACAATATTGGAAGTCGCCCAAGATATTGACTCGTGTATATGAATATTTTAATCCAGAGAGAAAATTGCAAATGAAACTATTTTCACCTGATGCATTAACTATAAAAAGTAAAATTATGGAAGTTAATGCAGCACGCAATGCTTTGCTCAACAGGCTTAAAATATTAGAAAAAGGCTACCGAGTTACGCGATAACATCAAAGTATTAAGCCTATTAAATATGTAGATATAATTGCTTTGCATTCTTCAGGTATAGTATATCAATTAATCCTGATTATTGATCTTGATAAGACGCAATAATGCTTTGTAGTTCATTTCGGTTATCAAGTTGTGCAGTGATATCTACAATTGAAGATGAGCGTTTACCATTGACATAGCGCCAAAAATATCGTGTATTGCGGCCAAGATAATTAGTAGCACCTTCCATAATTTCTATACCATCTGAATGTACAAGGCGATGCTCTGGCCTGTATCCTGATTTTTGTTCTATAGTATCTATAGTATTAAATATTGTTGCTGTGAGTGTATCATGCTGAATGTCTTTTCTATTAAATTCTGTATTAATCTCTAATAGTCTGGTCATGTGAATATCATCATGTTGCTGAGTATATTCAAATCCGATTTGCTTTATTTTTTCACGCATGGCGGGTACACCAATGCGTGAAATTTCTGCATGTACTAAATCTACTTCAATTGGTTTAAGTGGTGGAGTTACCATAGTGCGCAACGCACATTGTATTATAGCAGATGCTTTATCCATTGGATGCATAGCAATAATAGTCGAGGTAATCGTGAAAAGTATCAATAGTTTCTTCATTCTTTTCCTTTTTTTGTATAAAGCTATTTTTTTTATAAAGCTAATTGTAGCCTACTATGACTTACTTATTTTAGCAAATTTAATATATAGGTAATATATAGGTACTGATAATTAGTTTAGATGCCATTAAATATAATTGTGATGCAGTTGGTATTGTATCTATTTTGGCATTATATGGAGCTAATATCGCACCATTATTTTGTTGTAATCTTCTTTACACTCTATGCAATTGGGCTATACTATGCATTTATAAATACTTATTTATATATTTATAAAAGGAAATTAATATGATGTATATTCGTTTACCACTTTTTGTATTATTACCCACATATGCATATTGCATGATGCCATTACGTATTCCTGATATTATTCGGCATATTACGCATGCAGGTGTATCAATATTAGATTATGATGATATTCCACAGGTTAATTTGATCAACAAGCAATGGCATATAGCAGTGACAAATACTATTAATCTGCGAAAAGAACTTATTAGTAAACATATATTTCTGGATATGCCTAGTCAAGTATTAAATGAACATGAATGGGTTTGGAATAAACTAGGGACTGCATGTTGTTTTGTAGATAGAGATAATTGTCCTTATGAACACTATCCGACATTATTTCGCGCACAGTTAAGCAGCGATAAAGAGTCAAAACCTATTACTATTTTCAATACGTGTCTATATAATTGTTCTTATTATAAAGAGTTTAAATATACCGTAGAGGGAAGTGGATTAACAAAAAGATATATATATTCACCTAAAAGTCAATATCCATGTACTTGTTTTATACCCTTTTTTAATGATAAAGGTGAATCGGTAATATATGTATCTAAGGCGATATATCATTATGATATTATAATGTATAATCTTAATAGCAAAGGAAAAGGTACAGATAAGCGTTGTTTAATAAAAGATAATGATATTGTTACTAGCCTAGCTATAAAAGATGACTATTCTCATATTATTGCATTTCAATGTGCTACTATAAAAGACGATGGATATTTAAGAACATTTATATTTGATGATGCAGCCAGTAAACGTATGGAACAATCGCCAGAAATTCTTGCATTAATTAAACAATCTACAGAATATTACTCATCATTACCATCATGAATAATAAAAGACACTGTAATAGTATCTAGAATAGAAAAAAATTATATCAAAAAGGAAAAGAATTATGTGTTTGTATATGTCTCTGGTATTTGTTTTTTCTTCCTATGTTTCATTATATAGCATGGAGCAACAACATGCATCATTTAATAGAATCCCCAACGAAGTAAAAAAGATTATAATAGCATCAGCTTTTGATATAAGTCAGACTCAATATGAGATGAGGGTAAATCAATCAGATGAATCCTTGCTTATTCCCTATACATTGCGGCCTATTAATCCTGTTATAGAAACGCAAGTAGGACAACTTGAGCCTCATAGCATAATAGCCAAACCGGGTGATCGGATACTTTTAGATTCTCAGCTTTGGTTCGACAAAAACTCCTTTTATTCTTATAAACTTCGGTTAGATCAAGATACATTGGACATTGATGATAGGTTTACATGTTCATCTTCATCAAATGAAAAAATGGCTTTCTTCGATGGTATTAATATTCATAAAAAAGCATTATTTGCAAAAGGAAGTATCGGAGAACCTGAACGCTTATTTGTAGAAGGAAGTACATCTGGGCGCTATGATATTTTTTTATTAAAGCAATCAGAAGGTCTAACTGGTACCATATATCATGAGGAACCTTTAGAATCTTTATGTGAGGGTGAAGGTACTTTATGTTCTGTTATGTTGCATCCAGAACGTAATATCATATTGTTTTCAGTTGATTATACACACATAAAGATTTTTTTAAAGATTCCTTATAGTGTTTCAATAGTTGAATTTGATGAAAGTGGTAAACAAAAAAAACAGTTTATGACTTATACCAATACTTTATTTAAAAAAATTATATATATTGGCTGCAATACCTATGTAGGGCTTACGAGTAATAACATGCTTGCTACATTGTGGCCAAATCATAATAATCAGATTGTATACAAAGAGCAAAAGCATCAATCACGCTTTATAGATATTGCTGTGGATGAAAGCAGGAAAACAGCGAAAGGATTTAGACCATATATAGCTTGTTTATCTACAGAGGGCAATCTTTTTGTTTCTAATATATTCGCTTTTGATAAACCAACACTTTTTTTAACCAAAAAAATACCAAATCATCAGCAGGCGTTCAGGCTTTTTTATGATAAAAGCCAATGTGCAGTCTTATACAAAGCTATACCTGAAGTACAGAGAAATTGTACTAATTATACAGATTTTTTGGTTTGGCCCGATAATTTTGGTATACATTATATAAATAAGGTACTAGGCCTTGCACCGCTTCAGATACAAAAATAAAAAAAATAAGGTGAGGCAACTATATGATCAAAAATTATATGAAAAAGTATTTGCATGTATAGATAAATCACTCACAAAAAAAGAGACAGTAATTAAAGAATCAGAAACTATACGCACAATAGTTCATACTATATTAGATGAATTGTAAGTAATACATTGAACTATAGCTATATTAGATAAAAAATATGCAAAGGTGGTAATGAATATGAAGCATGCAAGGATAGTATTTCTAATATGTATTGGTAGTATCAATGCAATCCAGTGTATGAATACAGAAGGCAAAAGAATGCGTGTGTATACCAGCGATGCAGTATATACATGCGCACTTCGCAATTATATAATACATGGATTACCGGTACCCATCACATTAATGAAAAAATTGGGTCCAAACCATTATCAGTGCGTATATCAGCATAATCAAAAGATTGATATGCACTATGATCGCAAAACAAATAATTAGCAATAATGTACCGTGTAAACAATGTAAAAGGAAAAAAGAGTATGCATAAAACACTCAATCTATTTATTATGGTAGTAATAACAACACATTGTGTGCATGCGATGGAAGTGGTACCTTCCGCGCAGCAGCCAATATGTTATCTTGCACGATTGCCAAATGAAATAGTTTCTCTTATTGAACAGTATCTTATTTTTATTGATAGAGAAACTGACCAGCAAGCTATTGCACGTATTACATCATATCCAAAAATTGAATCATATGTGTATAAAATTTATTTGAATAATTGTCCTTCACTGGGAACTTGTTCAAATAGGTCCATTCAGTCATATATTAATCAATCAAAGATTATACTGCTTGACCGCTTAGACCGTTTCTATGTACATCAACCAATAGTAACTATTATTGATACTCAAAACAAGATAGGAACAAAAAATGATTCCATTGCACAAGTGGTAAAAAAAGATATGCATAAAATTAAAGCTATTGGCTTATCGCAAAATCAAAAAATGTTTGCAATGATACTTCATCGTAAAAGGGGCGGTCCAATTTTAACTATAACAGATATGCATACAAAAGATTCAAAAAAAATTCCTTTGAGAAATCTTGTGAAAAATATTGGTGAAATCACAGCGGTTGATTTTAATAAACAAACAACAAAAATAGTACTATCACATAAAAATCACAAACTAATTATACCCAAGGAAAATTCTTTATTGGGGATGGATGTATATGAGGAAGAAACATCTCATTATATAATGCCACTTGTATCTGAAAGAGAACATAAAGAAAAAACAGATATGACGCTTAATACCTATTTTAGATTCCATAGAGTATGTAATAATGTAGCATATTCTCTTTGATTTTTGTTGATTTTCAAAAAAATTTATCGTATGATTTGGCCGCATAACTAAAAAAGTTAAAGAGGGATCATGAAGTTAATGTATTATCTATCGGCAAAAATTGCGTTATTAGTATCAGTGCTGTTCATATACGATATCTTATATGCTATGGAGTCTCAGACGCGTGCTAGATTTGATCTCTCAGAAAAGAATCTTGATGATGTATTTATGCTCTCTTTTGCTAATATAACCTTGAAAAACAATAGCCATATACAGTCACTCACATTCAGCAACAATAATATTGGCGATACAGGTCTGAAAGCATTAATAGATGTATTACCTTCTATGCGTAATATAAACAGCATATATATTGATACTAACAATATTACTAATGTGGGCGCAGCTACATTAGCTACATATCTGTTGAGTGATGCAGCAAGTAATTCAAAAATTACCTATATTGATATGCGCAATAATCCTATAACTGAACTAGGTATACAAGCCATAGTAGATGTATGGGAGGAAAAACAGAATTGTGAAATTCTCTTCCCATGGAAACCACTATTAAAAAGTCACTTTGAATCTTCGCCGACTTATTTAACAGATATGCAAAAAACAGTTATACGAAGATTAGTTAAAACAGGTAAGCGTTTTTGTTTTGATTCTCAGGAGCTTGATGATGATTGTGCAGAAAATATTGCTACCTATATTTTGTATAACAATTATAAAATTAAGAGTTTATCTTGTGGTAGTAATAATATTGGTGATAAAGGAATTATAGCAATTACCAACGCATTGCCTTTTGCACCCAATATAACGCATTTATTTTTGGCTAATAACCATATTGGTGATAGGGGATTTGAAGTATTATTGGATTATATTGTTAATCAGCTTTCCAGAATTGAATCGGTTAATGTATCTCGTAATCCAATTTGGCAAAAAGACGATTCAGCTTTGTCATATATTCTAAGAAATAAACCAAATGTGCAAATTCATTCTTCCATTAAAGCTAAAATGTAAAATCAAAAATCGAATATAGATAATTATGAAAAAATTAATGTGAAGGCATTGCTGAAACCGTTGACAGAAACAAATAATAAACATACCTAATAATAAAGAGGATACGTATGAAATATATTCTTTTATATATCATAACTATAATAGCATATACTAATATCAGTATTGGCATGGAATCAACTCAGCCACTTCAACTGAAAACATTTCATTCCAATAGTGGTGAATCATTTACTCCATTGCAATATGCCGTTGCTAATCCTCAGATTGATCCGTCAGTAGTGTCATTACTTATAGAACAAAAGGCTGATATCAATGAAAAAGATGGCCATAGGCCATTGGTGCATCTTGCCTATGAATATGAAAATTTCAAAGTATTGCAAATGCTTCTGAAACAGCCTGATATTGATAAACATGCGATTAATGAATGTGGCCATACATTACTTACTCGTGCTGCAATGACGCCAGGAAAAGCAAATGTTATACAATTATTGCTTTCTAGTGGTGTGTCTCAACAGGTGGCCAATAGTATGGGTAAATACCCCATTCATTGTGCAATTGATAGTGGGGATAAAGATAATATAAAAGCACTTTTGAAGCCTTTATCTGAACAGGAAGAGCAAGAAGAGGAATCCAAAGAAGTTACTATTATTAAATCAGTTGATATACAATCAAAAGAGATGCCAACATTTAGTAATAAAGTAGATGCTGATATTGCGCGGTATTGTCGCAATAATACTATGGCACCATTGCATCATGCTGCAAAAGAAGGAAACATTGATGTAGTACATGCGTTAATTCAACGACGAGCAGCTGTTAATGTGACGGCACAAAATGGGTACACGCCACTCCATTTTGCAGTAAGTAAATCGAATAATAGAGAAATAATTATTGCATTGCGCAAAGCCGGTGCACGCATTGATTTTACAGCGGGCGAAGAATTATATACGCCTATACATCTTGCAATAAAAGCAAAGTGTGATGCCGAAGAAATTTCTGAAAATATTAAGGCATTATTAGAGCCGTTAACATAATTAATGAGTAAGATAAAAAGTATTATTGCATAATTTTTTATTTAAATGTAATTTGTGTTTTCAAAGTAGTTTACTTATATTGCAGAATCTTTTTTCCGTTTCTCTATGTACGTTAATGGTTACGGGCAAATGATTGCAAACTTTTTTTTCCTGCCAACAGTGCATGTTCAAAAGCAGATTGTGCTCCATCAGGAAGATTACGTACATATTTCTGTGTATTTTTCAACAATTTATTATTATTATGTAATAATTTGGTTATAGCTTCATTGAGCGAAATATTAGAGGCAAAAGAAGCCCATAATACTGCCGAATAACTATACTGTTCGGCCCATTGTATAATATCATGTACGGTATTATCATCTAAAAACTGATTTTCTTGTTGCATGTTAACGGGTAAACGAATAACCCAAGAAGATCCTGTTATATATGCTTCATTATGATCTTTTTTTTGGCCTGGCAAGAGTTTTTTGATATAAAAAATATTAGATAAGTCATATCCTTTGCGATGCCCCTTAAATGGAGATCCTTCGCGTGCTGCCACATTATTACGTGCATTAGGCAAAAATGTAAATTTTGACGTTGCTGCCCAAACACGTTTTGGTTCACCATGTATATCAATCACTGCTGTAAGCCGTGGTCCTTTTGATTGACGAGTAAGACTTATAGGAAAATATATTTCTGTTGGTATAAACCCTGTTGACTCTAATCTTGCATGCGTTTGATTGTTTTCCCGCTGACGAACAAGGCTTCCATAGGCAAGAATGGCTATCTTGCGTATATTTTGAATTTCCATTTCATTGGTATATTGATAACCATTGGCATCAATATACGGTTGTGACATACCTTTAATTAAAAAGGTAACCAAGATAAGATTCCAGAAAAAATATTTTTTTATGCTCATGAGTATATATTTTTAATAGTTATGCATTCTATAGTATACAATATAATAAAAAAGCATTTTGATGAGCAAGCTAATAATAACAATATATTTATATTGTATAAAAACCTTAATTTAAAATGAGTTAATATTTTAGTAACTATTTTACCGCGTGTCGCATAATGCTTTTTTTGTTAATAGGTAATGAGGGTATTATGTAATGCATCAAATATAGTATATAACCCATATAACCTCCTCTGTCATATCATAATTTTGGTATTATGTCATATAGTGCTTGTTTTATCCAAAAAACCCTATCTGATCAGCAGAAATCATATATAAAAAGCCCTGATTTTTACTTGCTTTTATATAGGTAATACTAAATAGGTAATACTAAATTTTTATATAAATTATTGATTTTAATGATTTAGTAATGTTATGATTCAAGTAGAAGTAAAAATAAATGTTTAGCCTTAAATAAAGGAGATTCGTAATGACGAAGAAAATCTTAATAGGGCTTTTAGCCTTAGGGACTTTAAGCTTTGTTCCTTCAGCTGAAGCACGGCGTGGGCGTAAATCATCATGCCACCGACCGAGAAAATGTGCACCAAAGTGTAAACCGTGCGCAGCACCAAAGTGTACTACTGAAGTTCAGAAAGAAACATTCTTTCGACCATGCAGAAGCATGATAGAAGTCACAGGGCAATGTCCTTATGAAAGGTGCACAGAAGTTACTACATGCACATCAGAATCTGAAAAATGCATTGGTCCATGCGAAGTTAGCTGTGAAAATGCTGTGAACCCAAAAGATCGCGGCGCAACTAACAGACAATATTATTCTAACGAAGAATATGAAGAAAATGAATAACTTCTGTTAGCGATTACTATATCACAAGGGGAGATTTGTTCTCCCCTTTTTTTCTAATATTTAGTCTAATATTATGCTGACCCCATAAAACAAGACACGTGAGATTTGAAGAAATGCTCATGTAAAATAAGAAAGAAAGTGGACATTATTCGTTGGGGGAAAAACGATGGCAAGAATATATAAAAAACATGGTGGTAAATTTAAAGCAAAA
>DASZEX010000089.1:0-2471 GCA_035940365.1 Candidatus Babeliales bacterium
TGTATATGGTACTGTTATATATTATTTTTATTTGCCGTATAATTGCGGGGAACACCATGCATCAAACAAAATATATAGTATGTACTTTTTTTCTGACTGCGTTTTTTTCTATGCATAGTATGACAGTAGAAGAATTACAACCAAAAGATGAGCAAACTATAAGCAACTATCTTAATCCAAGCTATCGAAACTATGTGCCTGATATACCATGGAAATCATTAGTTACTTATAAAGACTCTGCTGATGGCGTAATACCTGGTGATGCATGGGAAGTAGGTAATCCAGTAGATTATCATGATTATAATACGTATGGAAAAGGGGCTTTCATTTGTAATCGCGGTGGTATTTATACTGCTACTCAAACAGATAAATTTGGTGTATGGGACTTCGATCATCCTGACGGTTATCCATTAGAAGAGCAATGGAAAGTTACGGTTATCAAGCAACCAATAACTCAGAAAAAAGTATATGCTAAGCTTAAAAAAGATAAAGTTCTTATGGGTAATACGGGCAGACATGTAGCACCTGCTGATGGCAACTCACCTTTTGGTCGAGCAATACGTGAATATATGAAACCTCATACATTCACCTTAGTTCGCTGTGGTTGTGAAAATATTCTTGGGGTAGCAAAACGTGATAATACCATTGATATATATAATAGAAATCAAAAAATACTTACTTGCAACTTTGATGATATTACTATAGCAGATATACTTTTTTCCCCAAATATCAAGGATATCTTTTTTGTATTAGGGGAAAGGTATCACCGTCGCTCTTCTTTAGATTTCAGAAGAGAAGTATCAGAAAAACAATTGATTAAAGTAACAATGGATAATGGGGACTATGACACAAATGACATCAATATACCAAAAAGACTTACCTATGATCCACTGACAATTAACCAAGACCATGATATTTCCCTTATTGGCTATGAAACAAGCCCTAATCCACAGAATGATAATGAATTTGCATTTACTTTTACACAAGATCTGGAAAAAAAAAGATGTAAAACTCATCAAAATGAAGCCCCAGAAAGGTCATGCTTACAAGGTTGTTTCTCTCTGCAGGCAATATATTACACAAACAAAGACCCCATATCATTACTATATCTTCGCCATTTTCCCCGTTTACATGCATTAGCTCTAAAATCTAATAGATCTGATAACGTTATTGATTTGCGTCAAATACCTAATGAATCCTATGGTATGCATATAACCCGAGATTTAAATGAAATTATTTCTGCACCTGAAACATACTCGCCTGATAGACCATATTATGACCCTTTACTAAAAAAATATTTTTCTGAAAATTCTTTAATCAAATTGAAAGCAAATTTACCAGGGTATGGATACTTAAATAAGTATCGCACCAATATTTGGGATGATAATCCAAATGATTGGACAAACTTAGTTGACCATTGGGAAAAATTACTAAAAATATATGCAAAGGATAATGATTTAAAAAAGTCGGTTATACTAGGTAATATAGCAGAATATTCTATTATATCAGGTAATGCGGTGAAACATATTGTTACCTCCACCCCGTTGGGTGAATTATGGTATCAAACACACAATAAAGAACAAATTCTTATTTCTCCTATTGTGGAAGAGGTGGTAGAAGAAGCGATGGAACAAGAAGATAAGGATATACAACCGGAAACATCCGCGACTGTTACTCAACATAACAATCTGGTATTAATTCAGCAAAAATTAGACAGATTCAAAAAAAATGTATGGACTATTGCGGCCCTACCAGACAAAATGAAAAACCTGACAGCCAAGCAATTATGTATGACCTCAGGTTCACTCTCTTCTTTTGTATCCCACCCAAACAAACCTGTAGGATTTATACATTATCGGGAAAAAAATAATAATAAAGAAGAATCACGTATTAAATATGTTAATCTGGAAAATAAGTGTATATGTGACCTAGACGCAAAAAGGTATACAAGAGGAATATTCACCAAAAATAACAAGATTGCTGCATATCTACGTCCGCAATCTCGGCGAGGATATATACCATATCTCCTATGGCCAAAAATGCATATATTGGATAGGTCAACTTATAAGGAAGACACGGGATTCGCATTTCTCCCTGGAACCGAAGAACAATCATTCAAAACATGGATAGATTTTGTTGGTCGATGCAAAGATGTGTGGCATATGATGTGTAAAACATGGTAAATATTATCTCATGATTACTTCATGAGCATATTGCCAAGGGATTAGTCCCTCTGTATGTATGGTACTTGATAGTGCTGTACAATTAAATCAGTGCCTGTGTATCTTTGGAAAACAGCAACCAGTGTTTCTCTGGACCAGCTTTTAAAAATTGCGATTTTTATTGTATATGGTACTGTTATATATTATTTTTATTTGCCGTATAATTGCGGGGAACACCATGCATCAAACAAAATATATAGTATGTACTTTTTTTCTGACTGCGTTTTTTTCTATGCATAGTATGACAGT
>DASZEX010000090.1:0-34745 GCA_035940365.1 Candidatus Babeliales bacterium
ACTGTCATACTATGCATAGAAAAAAACGCAGTCAGAAAAAAAGTACATACTATATATTTTGTTTGATGCATGGTGTTCCCCGCAATTATACGGCAAATAAAAATAATATATAACAGTACCATATACAATAAAAATCGCAATAATAAAATATAGATGTATTTATTGTTTGAGTGTTAATATACCATCATGAAGCATATATATATAATGCATTGCACGTGCTACTTGTATATCATGTGTACTGACAATAAGTCCCATATGCCATGTTTGTTGGCAATATACTAAAAGATCAATAATAGTGCGTGCGGTATGCTCATCTAAACTTCCGGTCGGTTCATCCGCAAGTAAAAATGCTGGCTTATTGCACAATGCACGTGCCAAAGCGACGCGTTGTTGTTCTCCTCCAGATAAAATGCTGGGAACCAAATTTTCTTTTGATTCGAGTCCAACCTGTTTGAGTAATGCATATGCATTGTTGTATGCAGTTTGATAAGAAGTTTTAGCAATAAGTGCAGGTACCATAACATTTTCTATTACAGAAAGTTCACGTATGAGATAAGGATTTTGAAATAAAAGCCCAATAGACTTATTTAAAAAAAGTGATCGTTGCTGTGCAGACATAGATGTGAGCGAATTATGTTGATATATAATAGTGCCTGAGGTTGGTGTATCAAGGCCTGCAAGCAAATGCATGAATGTAGATTTGCCACTACCTGATACACCCGTAATAGCATAGGTTGAGCCTTGATGAAACTGAATGGTAATATTATTGAGTATAGTATGTTGTACCTGATGATGGTTAAATGTTTTGCTAACATTTTTGACTTCTAATGTTTGATTATATATCATACAGTCATTCGTATATAAATTAGGTATATAATTATTCTATATATAGATTTTTTTTTAATCTACAAATAGGTAGTATACAAAGATTTATACTATATTTTAGTACAATCATTGTTTCCTATCTTTATAATATCCTACACTAAATAGAGAAAAGTTGAGTCTTTCGAGGGGGGAGCCGATGAAGACTACGCTTGATGGTGTAGGCTATGATAGTGTACCTGAAGTATTGCCTGTTATTCCTACCATGGATGTAGTGGTATTTCCACATATTATTGTACCGCTATTGGTACTTGATGAAAAAATCATTACCGGAATTAACCAATCACTTGAACAATCTAAAACTGCATTACTTTTGGCAGCAAAAAACACATTAGACACCAATGGTGCAATAGGTACTGATGATTTATATACAATGGGTACCGTTGCTTCTATTATGCGTGTTATAAAAATACCAGAAGGAGGTATAAAAATTCTAGTACAAGGCATATATAAAGCGCGTGCTATAGAAATTATTGCACAAATAGATTCATTATATGCAAAAATAGAAAAGATTGCTGAAAAAGAAGTAGAAGCACAAGTATTGCAAGAGCCTATCGCTCATATAAAATATATTGCTGAACATATGGCATCATCAGGTTCATCATTCAGTCCTGACTTTCATATTATTTTATCTAAAATGCAGGAACCTGACAAAATTGCTGATTTTGTATTATCTCATTTAACACTTACTGTGCAACAAGCGCAAGCATTACTTGAACTTGATAACCAAAAAGATTTTATTGAACAACTATGCCGCCATTTACGCCAAGAAATAGACGCGACTGAAATTCAAGAAAAAATTCGTGCTAGTGCGCGAGAATCTATGAATGAAGCTCAAAAAGAATATTATTTGCGCGAACAGCTGAAGGCTATTAAACGTGAGCTGGGTGATGATGAAGCAGAAGAAATGGAAGCAATGCGGGAAAAATTACAAATATTACCATTACCTGATGCAACACGTAAAGAAATAAGCAGGCAGATTAGTAGACTTGAACGTACTGCGGCAGAATCTCTGGAGGCAGTAGTAACTAGAAATTATTTGGAGTGGATTTTTAGTTTGCCATGGGGAATTCAATCTGAGGATAATTTAGATATTGTGCGTGCACGTGAAATTTTAGATGAAGATCATTATGGTCTTGAAAAAATTAAAGATAAAATTCTTGATTTTATATCAATACGTAAACTCAAGCAAGATGGCTTTACTCCTATTTTATGTTTTATTGGGCCTCCTGGTACGGGTAAAACTTCACTGGGTAAATCAATTGCACGTAGTTTGGGGCGTGCCTATATTCGTATATCACTCGGTGGTGTAAAAGATGAAGCAGAAATTCGTGGCCATCGCCGCACCTATGTTGGTGCTATGCCAGGTCGTTTTATTCAAGCAATTCGCAAAGCTGGTTCCTGTAATCCACTTATTGTTATTGATGAACTAGATAAAATCGGTTCAGATTTTCGGGGTGATCCATCTGCAGCAATGCTTGAGGTGCTTGACCCACAACAAAATCAATCATTTTATGATAATTATTTGGGCATTCCGTTTGATTTATCAAAAGTTATTTTTGTCGCAACTGCCAATGATTTAACTACTATTTCGGGCCCTTTGCGGGATCGTATGGAAGTTATAGAAGTGAGTGGCTATAGTTTGGAAGAAAAACGGTCAATTGCCAAAAAACATTTAATAAAAAAAGCAATAGCAGATACTGGTTTATCCCAAGAGCAAGTTACTTTTTCTGATGATTTAATTGATGATATTATTGTTAGTTATACGCGAGAATCTGGTGTGCGGCAACTTGATAGGCTTATTCATACTATATGTGCCAAAATTGCGCGTAATTTAGTAGAAAAAGACACTTTGGTTTCTATTACACCTGATACCATAGAATTGCATTTGGGAGCGCGTATATTTCTTTCTGACTTGCATGATCATATTAACCAAATTGGTATATCCAATGGTCTGGCGTGGACCTCATGCGGTGGGGAAATTTTAAAAATTGAGGCAGTATTAATGCCGGGCAAAGGTAAACTGCTACTCACCGGCCAACTGGGTGAAATTATGAAAGAATCTGCACAGGCAGCGCTCAGTTATGCACGGGCACATGCGAAAGATTTTGGCATAAATCCAAGCTTATTTACTACGCAAGATTTGCATATACATTTGCCGGCAGGCGCAGTACCAAAAGATGGCCCATCAGCAGGTATTTCATTATTAACTGCAATACTTTCTGCATTGACCGATAGGCCAATTAATGCGCACTATGCCATGACGGGTGAATTAAATTT
Organism: Candidatus Babeliales bacterium; assembly: GCA_035940365.1. Lineage (GTDB taxonomy): Bacteria > Babelota > Babeliae > Babelales > Vermiphilaceae > DASZEX01. The sequence goes on from DASZEX010000090.1 coordinate 3,163, forward strand.
GCGCGGTGAAATAATGCCTATTGGTGGTGTCAAAGAAAAAATATTGGCTGCAAAACGCAATAATATGACGCATATCATCTTGCCAAATAAAAACAAAAAAGATTTACTAGGTATAGAAGATGCAGTACAGGGCATTGATATTGTGTTTGTGGATCATGCCAATGAAGTACTGGAACGTGTATTATTACCAAACAGCACTCGCAAAATGAGACGGACCTAGGAGTATATGGTGAATGCGGCTTTGACAATTTTGTTCATATATTTAGATTTATTAATTCGAATATTTATTTTGCTTTATGTGCCGTATAAAATTTTAAGCAGACATACAACATTAACGGAACGTATGGTACTTAGTACTGTGCTATGGCTTATGGTATTTATAGGAATTCAAAAAAGTTCTTTCATGCAAAGTTCTATAGATTGGATAGCAGATTATACGCACTTACCTTATCAAATAATAACATTTGTAGGTTTTTGGATGGGATTTTTTTGCTTTCTGTGTATTGCATATGGTATTCATAAAATATATTATCCAAAATTCAAGGAAGGATAATGCAAAAAAGCACTTATAATACGCTTATTGCGATAGTAAGTGTTTTAATAGGATTTAGTATTGGTGTAGCATGCATTTTGCTGCTAACTATGATGGAGCAAACGCGCCAATTACCTTTTTTGGTTCGGAGTTTACTTGGTACCATTCCCATGTTTATTATTATTTTTTTTGCACGCAGATTGATGTATAAAGATCAAACAGGAACGATAATAACTAATGTAAGAATTTCGCCCTTGGGCTATATATTGCTTGGCATATCTTTTTTTATATCAAAAACAATTATGCTGACGCAATACGCTCCAATTACAACATTGATTATTCCTATAGTATGGCTGATAGTGGCATGCTATACTATTTTCTATATAGACATTACTTTATTTGAGCGGATATTTATAGCTTTTCAAATATCATTTGTAACTTTATTTGCTTTTCGCGCTATAGATTTTTTTCAAAATTTCATTAATAGAGTTTCACATATAACTAATTTTTCTATTGATGGTGCTGAATTAATAATTACTATAAGTCTGTTTTTGATATTATGTATTCTTGTGTTATACAGTGATAGAAAAAAAAGGAATCGTGTATGAACAAACAATTATCATATAATAAGGCATTGCTTATTGGCGGGGTTATTGGCAGTATACTTTCTATTGTGTTTGTATTATATGCATTGCGTCATAGTGGCTTATCATCATTAATTCAACGCATTATTGCATGGCTGCCAGTAGTGCTTATTTTTATAGCAATCGATCGTTTTTTGCATAAACCCGAAGAATTTATACCTATGAACCCGTATATTGAATATGGTGGTTTTGCTGCGATGTCTGTACTTTTTATATGTGGGCCCATTATTGAACAGCGCATGCCATGGATGGGGCCAATAGTATCATTGCTCTGGCTTATTCCGCTGGGCTATCTTTATTACCACAAACGCAACAGATATGAATAATCAGCACAATTAATGATATTTTATGTAGATTGTTGCTGTTCGGCAGGCAAGAGTTCCATTATTTTTAGTACCCAGGGAAGAATAACATCACATCGGCAAGGATGTATGCCATCATCTGTACACGATGGATCCCATCTAATACCTTTTTTATCATATACTTTGTTTAAGCAGCTATTCATTGCATCAGTAAACAGAGCTTGTATATGTTCTTTATTTTGAAATTTCAGTAATGGCATTATATCAGCAATTTTTTCATGCATTATCCTTAAATCTTTGTATTGTTTACTTTCTTGAAACTGTTCAGTTGATATATAATCAACCATAGCTTCTCCTAATAATATTATCATGTAATGATGTGAGTCAAAAAGATGCATAGCTTCATGTATAGATCGTGCGATTAATTCTGCTTTATAAGTAGCTTTTGCTTTATCCAAAGGGTGACATGATATTTCTGCTGGCCCATTATTAAAGTAATTATTTTGTGCAGCGTGTGCTGGATGATTATATTTTTCAAGTTCTTCTTTATTATAAGTAATGTTGACTGCATTGCTATTAATGCCATATAAAGTTAATATTTGAACTAAATATTGATATTGATCAGGATCTATTTCAGCAAGGCTATGGTCTATTGATGGGTATTCTTTTTGCAGGAGTATTTTCCGAGTATATTTTTTGTGTGCTTTTTTTCCTTGCATCATAAGATGCCACATATTATCAGGGATATTAAATGCATTTTGTATTTCTTTATAACACGTTGCTTCTTCTTGTCTTAATAATTTTTTTACCTCGGCAAGATTTTTACATGTTTTTAATTCTGCCGGCATATTTTCTTTTGCACGTGCAATGATCTGTTTTTTATAAAACGTTTCTGGTGATCTATTATGCACACTAATCAGGTTAGTGTTTACACATAACAGTATAGCAAAAAGTATAATGTTCATTTTATAGTTACCAATAAATAAATGTATTATATTTGTCATATTGTATCATGCATGTATAAAATTTCCTAATACTTGTTATATATTGTTGTGTTTTTTTACCTTCATGAATTATATATATTGTATAAAGCTTGAAATACGTGCCAAGCTAATACATAACAAATAATGTACAAGGTCTAAAAGGATATATAATGAAGCATATTATATTGCTTGTATGTGCAATAAGTATTCAGCTAAATGCGCATGTTATTACCAAAATACCTCAATTGCATGGTCCGGGATTATTATTAACTGATGATGTAATATCACTTTCGCAGGCAGATTTTGCATCAGGTACGTATCGGATAACTAAATCGGGTTATTATTATTTGGCTGAAGATATTGCATTTAATCCTGATCCTACACTAGAGGCAAAAAGAAATGATAAACCGCTGGTTGATGAATGGTTTACTGCTCTTTCTATTGAATGTGATAATGTTATTATTGATTTAAATACCAAAACTTTTTATGCACACAAAGATTTTTTGAATAAGCAATTATTAAAAGTGTTTTCTTTAATTGAAATTGGCAATATGCCATTTCCTAATATAAAAAAGGAATTTGGATTTAATGGGGTAACAACGCCACTATATCCCAAAAATATTACCATCAAAAATGGTACTATTGGCGCAAGTCCGCATCATGGCATTCATGGTAATAATAATGTTAATATACAATTATATGATTTGACTATTCGAGATTGGGAAGTAGCAGGCATTGCTTTTAATGGCCTCAAAAATGGAGTTATCAAAAATATTAATATATCTGGTATGGAACATGAATTTTCTTTTACTGGACTTGTTAGTGTTATGTTGGTTGCACGTTTTTTACTCGAGCAGCGTGTGGCTGGTGGTGATTTGGAAGCACAAAAATATATTGAACCTCTCAATAACCTTATTGCAGATCCTACACAAAATGGTTCTATCCATCCATCGGGACTTAACTATGGTAATACCTATGGTATTTTTTTAAATCGTACCTTTGATATTGGTCCTATCATAAGTGGAAAAACACCTATATCAACAAATACCGTGCTTATTGAAGATGTACGTATTTCAGGTATAAAAATTGATGCATTAGAGGCAATTGTTATTGGTGATGCAAAAGGTATACCAATAGCGCCAGATCTTTTTGGTTCTATGCGTTGGCAGGATGCATATCAAAATGGTATTTTTGCACCCAATGCACTGCTTCGCGCACAAGTGTATATATTACATAAAAAAGCACCGGCGACTATGCCTACAGGATTTGCAGATAATATATTGTCTGGTAAACCTGATGAACTACTCTTTTTAAATCAGGCACGTCCCGTATTTAATAGGGATTTTCCTATTCATGCACAAAAGGGTATATTTGGTATTCGTGTCGATGCTGGACATGGGATTACTATCCGCAACTGTTCAATTATGGGGCTAGAAAATGTAGGCAAACCAGGAGCAACACTTGCCGATATACCATCAGGTAATTTTTATCAGCAACCAGCATCTAATAAATATACGGTTAGTAGCAATCAAATATCCTATGGTCCTGGCCGATATACAGGTAATGATATTTATGGTATATCGCTCAGTGTGTGTGATAATTGTACTATTAGTAACTGTGATGTTTCATCATGTAACTCTATTAATGGGTATGTATATGGTATTTGTGTTCAAAATCAATCAGAAGCAAATGCTATAGATGCATGTAAAGTATCAGGATTACGTGCACAGCGTGATGATACTATTTCGGTAATTAATCCATCTTCCAAGGTATATGGCTATTATTGTACTAATAAATCTAGCTCAATACATATAACTGATTGTATTGCACAGAATTTGCAAGCAGAACGCTTTGCCTATGGTATATATATAGAAAACTGTCGCGATACGTTAATTAATAATGCGCTATGCTCAAATAATGTGGTTAAGTCAGAACAAAATCTTAATGCACCTAAATATGCTTGTGGTATAGCATCACTGGGTAATCATGGCTTGGCAATACGCAATAGTATTGTGCGTGAAATGGAATGTACACAAGAACAAACTGCAGCATCATCCTCATCATATGCGGTAGGGTACTTTTTTGATGCATCATCTTCTGCTGGTAAAGATCTTTTTGGGTTAGTGGATACTTCTATTGCTGAATGTAATAATGGCGGTAAAGGTATTGCAGCAGGTATATATGCTGGTTTGGTAGACAGTTTTTCTGCTACCGGTAATACTATTTCGAATAATAAATCTTTGATGAAAAAAGGATATGGTATACAAAAAACAAAACAATCATCAAACATATTAGTATTGCGCAATGTAGCTTATGGCAATAATAAAAACTATGAAAGTGGTACTGATACTTGGCCATTACTTGAATTAACATCCAGTAGTACACATTCACGTAATGTATATAACCCATGGTATAATATTTCTATTACTAATTAGAATATATACATATCATAGATTTATATAGGCAAAAAACAGACTATTTTGACTGTTTTCTTTACAAAATATATGTCCAGCGGTACTTTTAAAGGTATACAAAGTTCATGCTCGCGGTGATGAGGTTTTTATTATGGTATTTAATGGCAATACAAAATCTCGGGTTATAGGTCAGGTAATTCAAGTTGCAGGGACTATCATTGATGTACAGTTCCCCCGAACAGAAACTCCTCAAATTTTAAATAAAGTAGAAGTGGTTATACCGCAAACACATGGTGAGCCACTAGTGGCAAGTTTGGAAGTTGCTCAGCATTTGGGTGATGGTCTTGTACGTTGTATTGCGTTGGAAAACCTTTTTGGTATTAGGCGCGGCCTTGAAGTGCATGATACAGGTGGTCCTATTAGTGTGCCAGTTGGTAGCCAGGTACTTGGCCGTGTATTTAATGTACTGGGCGAGCCTATTGATAATAAGGGTCCACTACCAGAACCTAATAATAGACAATCTATTTTTCATGAAGCACCATCTTTGGTTGAGCAAGCAATTGAGGATGAAATACAAGAAACAGGTATTAAAATTATTGATGTCATGTGTCCCTACATCAAAGGATCTAAAATAGGTCTTTTTGGTGGAGCTGGTGTAGGTAAAACTATATTAGTACAAGAGCTTATCCGCAATTTTGTGCGACAACATGGTGGTGTATCAGTATTTGCAGGTATTGGTGAACGCACGCGTGAAGGTAATGAATTATTTCGGGAAATGGAACGTTCTGGCGTACTGGCAAATACGGCATTGGTTTTTGGTCAAATGGGCGAGGTGCCTGGTGCCCGTTTGCGCGTAGGCCTTACTGGACTTGCTATTGCCGAATATTTTAGAGATGTAGAAAAAAAAGATGTATTGTTATTTGTAGATAATATATTTAGATTTGTGCAGGCTGGTGCAGAAGTATCTGCATTACTTGGCAGATTACCTTCGGCAGTCGGGTATCAACCAACCTTGTCTACAGAAATGGGTGCATTCCAGGAGCGTATTACCAATACTATTAATGGTTCTATTACATCAGTGCAAGCGGTCTATGTACCTGCTGATGATATCACTGACCCAGCTCCTGCCACTACGTTTGCACATCTTGATGCTAATACAGTACTTTCACGTAAACTGGTAGAACTCGGCTTATATCCTGCTATTGATCCATTACAGTCAACATCAAAAGGGTTACAACCTCATATTGTTGGTGAAAAACATTATAGAGTGGCAAGTACCATACAAAGTATTTTGCAGCGGTATAAAGAATTGCAAGATGTTATTGCTATTTTGGGTATGGATGAACTTTCAGATGATGATAAAATTATGGTCAAGCGTGCAAAGCGCATTCAAAAGTTTTTGACTCAACCATTGTTTGTTGCTGAATTTTCAAGTGGTCTTGAAGGGCGTTATGTACACAAAGATCAAGCAGTAGAGGATTTTGATCTGATCATTAATGGTAAGTATGATCATTTGCCAGAAGATGCTTTTTATATGGTTGGTAATTTATCTGAAGCAATACAAAAAGCAGAACGATTAATGAAAGTGCATATCGCATGAACCTGCAGATTATTTCACCAGAATCAACTACTGAACATACTATTGCCTGGATTGAATTACCTACACGTGATGGTTCTATTGTAGTACAAAGGGGGCATGAGCCATTGGTTGTTATATTAAAAGCAAATCAGCCAGTTATTTTTAAATTAAAAACGGGCAAGCAAGCAGAAATAATGGTACAGGATGGTATTGCAGAAATTGATCGCGATCAGGTCACCTTATTAGTTCAATTAGTTCAAATATAGATGTTCATACATTGCACTAAATATATACGAATGCCTGACTCAATGGCCTCAATTATTCAATTTGATAATTTATATAATAGTGATATACTCAATAATATATAGTAAATACAGCAAATAAGAGGATTTATATGAAAACAATATCTATGATATATCTATCTTTTGTATTACAAGCTTTTTCTATATCAGCAGGATGGTTTTCCACTGAACAACCACATATTACAGAATCACCGGTATGTCAAAAGTTGATGGATGATTATAAGTGTATTGCTACAGAAAAAGAACAATCAGATTTTTTATGGAAGATGAGATTAGCTGCAAAAGAAGCGCAAGAAAAATATGATACATCAAAAGAACCAGAAAAAGTAAAAAAATTTTTGGAATTATACCAATGTGTACAATTTCTGCAAAGATTTTCAGGATATCCATCTTATGTGCAAGTAGCCAAACCAATATTGGATTCAATAGATATGCAAAAAGTACCTGATCGTTCTGTGATCAATACAATTATAGATACAAAAAAAGGTCCGTCATCTTTAAATAAGAATGATGCGTGGAATTTATATAATTGTGAACCATGCCAAAAAATAAAACAAATGTGTTGGGATGAAAAAGGCTTATTTAATAAAGAGGCATGTGGTAAATTAGCTTCTGCTATATCATCTTTGGTATATGAAGATCGAATTGATCGGAGTTCATCGCATGCTAAAGATCATTGGCAAGAAATCAAAACACAAAAATTACCAGAATCAATTAAAGAAAAGTCTAAAATAGCGTATGCATGTTTTGAAATTATTAAAGCTAAAATAGATCATGAAAAAAGTATTATGGCTGCAGAAAAGTATTTACAATAAAGGAATGTATATGAAGAGATTATTACTATTTTTATTGGCAGTATCAGTTTTTCAAAGTAAACCTAATTGGTTACTTAATGAAAAAATATGCCGCGATGTTTTAGATTTAATTAAGGCAGGAATTCCATACACCTATGATCAGGCTAAATTGGCTGTAGAGCATATCGTAATAGATGCTAATAAAATAGCAAATGATTCTTTTGCAAATAATAAGACGCGGGAAGATGCGCGGCGTCGGTCGGCATGTGCTCAATTTTTTCATTATGCAGTAGGCTATTATATGTGTCAAATGCCACTTGATCACTTACATGCCAAATTTACTGAAATGCAAAAAAATAATCCTACAATAACCAAAAAGGATGTTCTGGATGCATATGTACAAGAAAATAAACCGATGATACCAATAGTTCAAGCTTTATTTGTGGAAGATCTTCAATTTAGAGCACAAGTACGTATAAGAAGTCGTATTGCAAGTTCAGAAGAAAAGGAAGTTGGCGAAGCATGGGAACCAGTATTGCAAGAATATATGAATAAAGTACAAACAGAAAAAACAGAAGATACTAAGTCAGGTATGCAGGATATTGAAAAATATATCAAATAAATACACTATTATTATTGAACATATAAAAACGGAATCAGCTTTGATTCCGTTTTTTGTTTATGGAGATATACTAAAGTAGAGTAAACTTCTATGGTATTTTTCATACATGAGATTAGGCAATAAAAATATAGCTCTATTTGGTAGGAAATTGGTATGCAGGGTTCAGTTATTCGTAAAAAATTTATTGATTTTTTTGTTAATCGCAAACATGAATATGTGGCAAGTTCATCACTTATACCGGCCCAAGATCCTACTATTTTATTTGCCAATGCGGGCATGAATCAATTTAAAGATCTTTTTCTGGGACTAGAAAAGCGCAGCTACAATAAAGCCGTTTCTATTCAAAAATGTGTGCGCGCTGGAGGCAAACATAATGATTTGGAAAATGTAGGGTTCACCAAACGACATCTGACTTTTTTTGAAATGATGGGCAATTTTTCTTTTGGCGATTATTTTAAACAAGAAGCAATAACCTATGCATGGGACTTTTTGGTTAATCATATTCAGCTAGATCCTGATAAGTTGCACGCCTCAGTACATCATACTGATGATCAGGCATATGATATATGGAAAAGCCAGATTGGCTTGCCGGCGCACAAAATTCATCGTCTGGGTGATGCAGATAATTTCTGGCAGATGGGGGATGTAGGCCCATGTGGTCCCTGCAGTGAAATATATATAGATCGTGGTATTTCATTTGGCTGTGGTGATGAAGATACGTGCAGTCCTGCGTGTGGCTGTGATCGCTTTTTGGAAATTTGGAATCTAGTATTTATGCAATATGACCGTCAATCTGATGGCACGCTCAAAGAGTTAAGCCAAAAAGGTGTAGATACCGGCATGGGTTTTGAGCGCTTATGTGCCGTTGTACAAGATAAAGATTCTGTTTTTGCTATTGATGTATTTGCGCCTATTATTGCAGCTATAGAAAAGCACACTGGTATTGATTATAGTATGGCATCATCTGATATAAAACCGGCATTTCATGTGCTGGCTGATCATATACGTTCTTGTACTTTTTTAATTGCAGATGGCTGTGCACCATCAAATGAGGGTCGTGGCTATGTATTGCGCAAAATTATACGGCGTGCAGCGTTATTTGCACAAAAATTAAGTAATGATGTTACCTTATTCCCATCATTGTCTGATGCGGTTATTGCTCAGATGGAGTCTATATATCCTGAACTTCGCATTAATCAACGACTGATTCATGAAGTGCTTACTAGTGAAGTAGAACGCTTTTCTGCTAATTTGATCAGAGGTACTGCAATATTAGCTGCTTTTTTTGCTCAAAATGTTCAAAGTAAAACGATTAGTGGCAAAGATGCATTTACCTTGTATGATACTTATGGATTTCCACTAGAATTAACTACAGCAGCAGCGCGTGAGCGTGGATACACGGTAGATACGGATGCATATGAAGAATGTATGGAAAAACAAAAGCAACAGTCTGGTGCAGATAAGCAAACAAACAAAATAGAAGATATAACACTTGAACCGCCAATTCGCACAGAATTTACTGGTTATCATGAATTACAGACTACATCCACAATTGCAGCATTGATTCAAAATGGCCATACGGTAGATGCAGTTGATGCAGGAAGCCACTGTTTTGTAATTACCAAACAGTCACCATTTTTTATTGTCGGCGGTGGGCAGGTACCTGATCAGGGCTGGCTAGTATATAAAGATCAAAAAACGCCTATACTTTCAGTGCGGTTTATGCAAAAAGCAATTGCAGCTGAATGCATTGCGCCAGCGCAGATGCATGTTGGTGATTCTATAACTTCTATAGTAGACAAAGAATTGCGTACTAATGCAATGAAAAATCATACGGCAACACATGTATTGCAATCAGCGCTCATTCGTTTATTTGGCAAACATATAAAGCAGTCAGGATCGGTAGTACATCCAGATTATTTGCGTTTTGATTTTACGTATCATACTCAACTTTCAACTGATGATATTATAGAAATAGAGAATTTGGTAAATGAAAAAATACGAGAAAATATTCCGGTTACTATTGATCATATGACACTCAAAGATGCAACTCAGCAGGGAGTAATTGCCTTTTTTGGTGATAAATATAACCCTGATGATGTACGGGTAGTGCAGGTAAGTGATTTTTCCGCTGAACTTTGTGGAGGTACCCATGTGCAACGCACAGGTGATATTGGTACTTTTAAAATTATTGAAGTGACTTCACCAGCAGCGGGCTTGCGTCGTATTGTAGCATTGACTGGGCCAAAAGCTATTGAACATTATCAAACTATGTATACTATTGCCAAGGGTTTGAGCCAAGAATTTAGCGTAAAACCAGAAGAAGTGCCAGCAGTTGTACTCAAACAAAAAGAAGAATTACGCAGTCTACAGAAAAAAATACACACTATGCAACATGCGTTGCTTATTGCCAAAGTACCTATGTGGAAAAAACAAACACAAACTATAGCTGATATTCCAACATTGTGTATTATGGAAGATAATCTAAGTCTGCAACAAATGCGGGATATACTTACTGTATTAATGCAGCAAACACCAGGTATATATTGTATAATAAGCAATGATGAACAAAAGGCATCATTTATAGTGCGTATTGCGTCCGAATATATGGCCCATATAGACGCAGTTGCACTCAAGCAGTGGCTACAAAATGAATATAATCTAAAAAGTGGTGGCAAAGCAGGTGAATTGCAAGGTGGCGGACCAATAATTCCCCTAGCATTTGCGCAGGCAGTATATGATTGGATCAAGCATAACCGGAAATAACCTATGAAAATAATATATTTTATACTATTTATGTTAATCGGCACCAACTGTGCTGCAACAGAATATATAAAGCTCGAATTGGATAATAAAATAGTTTATGAGGGCAATGTTTCAGGTGAACAGTATGCAAAAATTCAGAAATATCAAAAAAATATAGAATGGGCCAAGTCTTGTAATAATTACCTAGATACACCGCAAAAAAATTTAGAAACAATTGCAATAGGCATTTTATTATTGGCATGGTTTTTTAATATTAGGCCAGAAATAGTTATTCCGGTAGCTGCGGCACCATTTGGTTTAGCATTAACCGGAGTTGGGCTTACTATGTATGAAAAACATGTTAATAATGCATTACAAAATAGTATCAAAGGTATCAAATAATATGATGAAATATATCTGCATAGTATTAGTTGGGTTTCACGTTGCCATTAATGCTCAAGATATAGAAGTAATATTAGGTAAAGAAACTATTTATGATGGAAAAGTGAATGCCCAGCAATTTAAGCAGATCAAAACTATAGAAGAGCGTCCACGCTGGATAGAAGCACAAGAAAAAAAGCTGGATAAACCGATTGCATTGTTTGGTATATGTACTGCAATAACTGGTTTACTATGCCTCACAGAAGATAATAAAAATCCATTCATACAAGTAATAAAAATAGGTTTAAGCATAATGGGTTTAGCTGTTATTGGGCCAGAAACAGCATTATATGCATACCGAGAATATAATAATTTTAATATGCAAACGTTAGTGCAGGATATTAAACAGTATTAGCATAATGGTTTATCGAGTGTTTTATTTCTACCATATAAGCTTCCGTCTGCCATACATATAACTACTGCCATATTGTTATTGTAGGTAGATCTTGTAGTAATATTGTATGATAGAATATCTGGGTTAATATTTTTATTTGCAAACTGAGCTCGTATTATATTTCTATGTATAGTATATTTTTCAGTATTAGATTTTGTATTACCTTTTTCGCATTTCATATAACTAAAAAGGCAAGGAAGGGTGGTTTGTTGTTTTGATTCTATTGTTTGCCATTCTGTTGATTCTTGTTTCAATGTAAGAGGTTTAGCTCCTTTTAATTCCAATATCTGATTTGATTGTACTTGAATAGCCTCCGGTGTTTGATTATTAATTTGTACAAAGCGATAATCTTCTTGTTCTCGATTGGCATCATGTAATAAGAGAGGTTCTTCCATACTATATAGGGGCATTACAAAAAAAGAGATATACAACATACTGCACTTCATTATTTTTCCTTCCCTCTAATATATATAATTAATTACAGTAATTACTGTAACTAATATGATATATATATGCAATAAATAAAACCTCCATTTTTGTATTTTATATAAAATCTAATCTTTTTTTGAGATTATAAAATCCAGCCACAAAACAGATACCAGAAAACAGAAGTATTACAAGTAAGCATAATGCACTATTAATATATCCATTTTGACCAATCAAGGCAGTACGTACTGCTTCTGTAATATATATCATGGGATTTATCAAATTTATAATTGCTACCACTGGCAATGCATTATAGAGTGATAACCAAGAAAATTGAAATCCTCCCATAAACCACATAGGAAAAATAAAACGTGACCATATGTTTCCCATCTGAGTCATATTGGTTACCATGCTGGAAGACCATAAGGCAAACGCGGCATAAAATATACTTTGTATACATAAAGTTAAGACCAACAAGGCCATATGCATAGTACTAAAATCAATTTGATTCCATACTAATATCATTCCAATAGGTACAATAAGTATTGCAAGTGTCAGGTATAGTATAAAGTAATAAAGCACGCGGCTAAGCAATATAAGCCATGAGGGTGCCGGCAAAGTGAGTGTATAATTAATTATTTGATCACCTTCCAGATCTGCAACCATTTCTACGGTACTATTATATACTTCAAAAAGGCCTACAGCAGCCAGTATGCCGCCCAATTGAAATATGCCAAAGTCAGCGGATAAACCAAAAAAAGGCATAATATAAATAGTAACCACTAGGCTGAGCACTGCCCATATAGTAATATTGAGTAACTTATCAAATAAAGATTGTTTCAAAATAAGTAAATCTATCTGTACGAGTGTTTTAACCAGTGATATATATGATATAGTATTCATAAATATTCCTTTGCTTATTCTTGATTTGCTTGGAGTAATGCAATAAATACATCTTCAAGATTTTTTTGTTTAAAATCAGCCATTAATTTATCGGGTGTATCAATCAATTTTATATGGCCTTTATCTAATATACATACACGGTCAGATAATTTTTCTGCTTCATCCAAATAATGCGTAGTGAGCAAAACAGTCATACCTTCTTGCTTGAGTTCTTTAATAACTTCCCACACACCTCTTCTGATATGAGGATCTAGACCGACGGTAGGCTCATCAAAAATAATAAATTCTGGTTGATGCATAAGACTACGTGCAATCATAAATCGCTGTTTATAACCACCAGAAAGTACTGATGCTTTTTGATTAAGATATGCCGCAAGACCAAAGCGGTTGACTAGAATATGTAAACGATTCTGTATCGCTTCTTCTTTCATACCATAGAGGGCACCAGCAAATATAAGGTTTTGCTTCAAGGTTAAAAATGGATTTAAATTAGGCTTCTGTGGGCAATATCCTATGCGTGATCTATAATGAATGAGGTTATTATATATTGAGTTGCCTTTATAGGTAATATCACCTTCGCTGGCAGGATGTGATGTCGCAATAATAGAAGAAAGTGTTGTTTTTCCTGCGCCATTGATGCCCAAAAGGCTTACAATTTCACCTTTATAGATAGTCAGATTAATACCATTTAATACTTGGGTCGTACCATATCTTTTTTTGATATAATTAATTTTTAATAATTCTTGCATACAAACCTTGTTACGTATAGTACATACAAATGTTATACGGTATGTACTAATATTGCTGAAAACAAATAATAAACTTTAAATAGAAACGAAACCGGAAAGTAAGTAATATTTGAGTAATATTACATGGTAAAGTTAGTTACCAGACAAAAACAGCGGTTATCATGGCAGTGCTCCTAATTATGAGCAAAAAATAGACATAAAAAATAAACATTATTATAGATATTATATATTATTGTATATAAATAGCAACTAAATTTTGATCTTTTATAGTTTTATTATCTGTAGATGTCCAATAAAATGGGCTAGGGTCGATAAAAGTAAAAGGGTTTTTGCCATTGCGTTCAGCATAAGGCACAAAAGTACCAAAGGCAAAATACCAGTTCATTTCATGATCAATAGTATTAATAAAATAAAAAATGTGCTGAGCAACCTCTTTTGGTAGATTGGGAAATTGTTTTTGTAGACATAATGATACTGTTTTTGAAGATATTGCCTCTTGATTAGCCCAAATGCGTGGAAAACCTTTTGCATATCGTACCCCAAATTGATATATATCCTGAGGGTCCTGCATACCGGATAAATTTTGCAATGCTGTATGTATATTAACCAAGGGAGTAGGCTTAGATAGTAAAGTACTCACATTGCTAGGACAGATGTTTTTATTTTTATTTTTAATATACGTATAAGAAAGTACAGCGCCAAAGGCCCCAATACATGCAGGAATCCATGGAACAAGGTGAGCAACCAGATCTGGCGTAGATTGTATATATTCGGTACTATTGTGTGTACCGTTTGATGCATAAGCAATAGGAAGCAATATTATTAATGCTTTTTGTGTGCATGAAGATATGGTAGTTATGGTATTGCGCCAATTAGGGTACACTATAGTATTATTTTTTTGTTTGGGTACACCCATTTCTTGCATAGAATATGTTGTAGTTGTATAAAGAAAAAACAAAATAAGCCAAACCATGTATGTTCCTATATATATTAGGCATCTAGTTTTTCTAACTTCTTTTTTGATAGTGTATCTACCCAAAAAAATGTACTTACTGGCACTGAAAATTCTATATGAGTATCTACTAATTGCAAACGATTAGATTCACAATAGTGGTTGACAGATTTATCAATGCGTGACACATAATATAGTATATTGCGTGCAATTTTTTTAGGCATATAGTTATTATAATGCAATAGAGATAATGTAATAGTTTTGGCAGGAAGTTCTTGATAAGTTGCCCATTGAGAAAGGTTGCCATACGCATAACGTGTATCAAAATCACATTGATTATTACTATCACTATAATCTTCTGGCTGCCCATATATATTTTTTAAAATTTCTCCAATATCATACGGCAAATCAGTGACCGGAATTTTTTCCATATGAGATATATTTAGATTTTTTGTAATAACGTGAGGACTTTCAAGTGCATTAGTACTGATATTGCCAGATGTTCTGAGGTATTCATTATCAATAGTACTATTTTTTAATTGCCGGCCTGATTTTGGTGATTCTGTTGATGTAATATTGCCAGGTGTATCGGTATGTGTATCAATAGTAAGGCTTGGCTGGCTATCTAATTTTGGTAATTCTCCGATTGGTATAATCATAAACTTAGAAGGACAATCTTCCAATTCAAATGTATCTATATTTGTCACATTGCCTATATCACTAATGGTGCTTTTCGGTGCTTCTTCATCAGAAAAACATTGTGTGCAGGTACAATATTTATCGTATAGACAAATGCCACATACACACATAAAGCCTCCCAAAACACTCAAATATCCGAACACAGCTTCGGTGGATAAGGCAGGATCTTGATAAGGTGCTGTTATATTAGATGGTGGTTTTGCTTCCGCCATGGAAAGTAGTGAAGGTAGTATATATGGCATTATTTTTTTTGTATTAGATTTGGCCGTATATAGTATGTTATTGAATTTATAAGTATTATCCATAGGTAGTATGGTTATACAAAAAGATGTAAGTAAGATGAAAATAATTGTTTTCATTGATGGTTTCCTATTACCATTAATTGTTTATATTCTTTATTTAATTTTTCTTTGTTATTAAGCCAAAATATGCTTGATGGGATGTAAGGTTGTTTTACAATATCAGGAGTATAAGATCTGACAGTCTTTTGATTAATACGCGATACATAATAAAGCGTTCGCTCAATACAGCTTGCCGGTATATTGGAATGTAGTAGTGATACTATAATAGCTTTTGATGATGGATTGTCATGCACATCCCATTGAAAACTGGTACAAGGTAGAAACTCAATATGTACGGTATTGTCTCTTGCATTATTTGGTTGTCCATCATTGGTATCTACATAATTATTACATGCACAAATGCAACAAAGTAAGGCCAATCCTCCCCCAATAGCCACGGGTATGGTCATCTGATAGTTAAGTAATTGGTGTGTTTGATTAACAGTTGTATTAGATGGTAGCGGAGATTCTGCACTGACAAGCATAGGTATTATATAAGGAACAAAACGTTTGGTATACCAACTGGCTTGTTTTAATGTTTGATTAATAAAAGAAAAAGAGTTACTCTTTTTTTCCATTGGATTTATAGTACCAATAAGCCCTATACTTACGACAATAAAACTTTTTTTAATCATGCAATTCCTTTTTATAAAAAAATCTTACTTAGTGTATACGTATTTTTTCTATTTACTAGTCTTATTTTTATTTTTTTTGTATTGCTACTGATATAGATATATTTGTATTCTATAGATGCGTTATGTAAAGGAGAGAAAAATATGCAAAGTAGAGATCATATAAGGCTTTTAGTTCTATTTTTTATGGCTATAGTATATACTACTATAGTTAATGGCATATCTAGTGACCTTTTTACATCAGAAAATAGTATGGCAGATCAAATAGAAGTACGTAATCATGTATTTAAGTATATATTATCAAATGGCATGCATGTGCTGGTGCGCGTAGTGCGTACTATTCCCAAAGTATCTATGCAACTATGGTATAAAGTTGGTTCAAAAGATGAAAAGCATAGTGAAAAGGGTATTGCCCATTTGATTGAGCATATGATTTTCAAAGGTACTGATATGCTCTCTGAGTCAGATATTAATGATATTACCCATATGCTTTCAGGCTCATGTAATGCATTTACTTCATATGATTATACTGGTTATTTATTTAATATGCCAACGCAACATTGGAAAGAAATATTGCCAGTAATGGCTGATTGTATGGAGAATGTGCGGTTTGATAAAGAAATGCTTGCCTCAGAAATGAAGGCAGTTATTCAGGAGCTCAAGATGTATAAGGATCATTATACGCATGGGCTTATTGAAGAATTAATATCAGTCATATTTTCAGATCATCCCTATAATTATCCTATAATTGGTTTTAAACAAGATCTATGGCATGCCCAAAGCGATCTATTGCGTGCTTTTTATAAAAAACATTACTATCCAAATAATGCGACATTGGTAGTGGTGGGCGATGTAGATCCAGAAGATGTATATACTTTAGCTGAGCAGCAGTTTGGACATATTAAACCAAATCCAAAATATCAAAAAGAAATATTTTATCATAACCGAGACATTGTATCAAAAACGGTTACTTTATATAGAGATATTAAGCAACCTATATTTTTGATGACGTATGTAGTACCTGGTGTATCTGCAAAACAAGATCATATATTAACAGCTCTCAAATGGGTTTTGGGCAAAGGACGCAGTTCTCGGTTGCAAAAGAAATTAGTTGATGATTTGCAATTGGTAACATCACTTGAAGTTGGTGTTGATGCATTATTTGAATATAGCCTCTTTTTTATTGCCTATGAGCCAAAACATATAGAAGATGTACCACGAATTGAACAAGAAATTTTGGAAGAAATACAAGATATTATATATAATGGCGTACAAGAATCAGAATGTAATAGAGCACTGCACCAAATGCGCATGAAATTTTATAGTATGCTTGAGGATATGGAACAGCAAGCATACAAAATTGGTGAATATTTTACTGCAACAGGTGATCAAGAATATGTATTTACCAGTTTTGATATTGATACACAAACATTATGTGCTGATGTGCAGAATTTAGTACAGACCTACTTGCGTCCGGTATTTGTGCACAAAGGATCAGTACTTTCATTGCCAGAAGAAGAACGGGAAACATGGCGTCAATTACAAGATGAATCAGATGCAGCAGATGAAGCAATATTGTCTGCATATATTCGCACAACTGATGTAGAGCCAGCGCGCTATGCTAAAAAAATTAAGGTGAAAAAACCATTACCTTTTTCTTATCCACGTGCCACATCACACACATTGGACAATGGCCTAAAATTATTATATTACCATAATAATAATACGCCGACAGTCAGTATTGCTCTTTCATTGCGAGTGACACATTACTATGATCCAGATGATAAATTAGGCTTAGGTCTTTTTGTTGCTGCTATGTTGACCGAAGGTACTAAAAATTATACAGAACAAGAATTTGCTGATGCACTTGAATCGCGCGGTATATCATTTTCTGCGCATCCGGGTGGCATTGTGGCACAAGCACTCAAAGAGGATATTGATTTTGTGCTTGAAATGATACACGAAGTTTTGGTTAATGCCACGTTTAATGAAGATAATATAGAAAAAGTGCGTGCGCAACTTGATGCTGAAATTAAAAACTTTTGGGATGAACCACGCCAGTTTGCAGGCCAATTAATAAAAGAACATATCTATCAAGGTCATCCATATAGTAAAAATATGCGTGGTACGCATGAATCAATTGCAAGTATAACGCGTGATGATTTGATTGCATACTACAAAAAATATATGAGTCCCAGTGGTGCTACGCTTGCTATTGTTGGAGATCTAGAAGGTATTGATGTACAGGCAGTAGTAAAAAAAACAGTAGGCAATTGGACAGGGCCAAAAGTAGAGAAATTAAAATTCCCCAAAATCAAAGAAGCGTATGCATATGAAATTAATTACCCGATTAATCGAGATCAAATAGTTCTTGCCTATAGCAAATCTTCTATCAGTCGGCTTGATCCAAAATATGATGCATTGTTATTATTTAATCAAATATTTGGTGGCGGCGAATTAGGGTCTATGAGTTCCCGTCTATTTCAACTGCGTGAACGTTCTGGTTTATTTTATACTATTAGCGGATCACTTATTGTTGCTGCAGACGAAGAACCAGGCATGTTTATGGTAAAAACCATTGTATCACGTGATCGGCTTGCAGAAGCAGAAGAAGTAATTAAACAAGAAATAAATAAAGCCGCAGAAACTATCACGCAAGAAGAACTTGAAGAAGCAAAGCGAGCAGTTATTAATAATTTGGTTAATTATTTTGCGGCAAATAGCAGTATGGCAAGTGCATTTTTATTTTTAAATAGATTTAATTTGCCTGCTGATTATTTTGACACGCGTGCTGCAATGCTTGATGCAATAACTATTGAAGATATACAAAAGGCAGTCAAAGATTTAATGCGCACTGAGAATATGTTGATGGTTCGCGTTGGACGAGTACCTGCACTCAATATTGTGTAATAAATCAACTATATAATTCTTTTTGTGATGCTATTGCATTTTATATAATTACTGGAATACTAAATTGCGTAATTTTAATGTATATCATTATAAAAATGCAAAGGAAGCATATATGTCAAAAAGTAATAGCATTGTGTTGAGTATATTATTATTGTGCAGTAATGCAGTACTGTTGTGCACTGAACAATTTCTTCATAATCAACAGGCATTTACTATTAAAGACGGAAAACTTATAGTAGTAAATCCAGAAGCACATAAAGAATATGCACTTACTATGCAATATGATCCTGAAACGGGACAAATGATAGAACGCAAAGGATCAGCTATAGCACGAGGTGCACAAGGTATTGGGTGGATAGGTGTGCCGGTGGGTATTGGCGGAGCGGCATTTTCTCTTATGCATGGTGATGTAGCAAATGCTGCAAAGTGTGGAACACTAGCAGTGACTTCTGCTGGCATAGGTGGATTAGGTGCAAAAGAATATACCAAAAAAGAATTAACTGGTGCAGCAGCATATGTTGCAGTTTCAGCAGTTTTTGCGGCCATTATAGGTGGATTTGTTGGTGGAATAACTAAATAAAAAATAAACAAAAGGTATTATTAATATGTTCAAAAGAATGATTAGCGTGTTTGGTTTAGTATTATTGGCAAGTAATAGCGTACTATTCAGCAAAGATCCGCATATATACACTATTGATGGTAGAGAATATGTTATTGAAGATCACATGTTGCAACCAAAAGACCCAAAAATTGTAGGCAATCATGCCATTGTTTTGCATTGGGATGCAAATAAAAAAGAAATGGTTAAAGGTGAATCATTTACAGAAGCGGCAGCTTTGGGTGCAGGTCTTGTAGGTGTACCTGCTATGGGTTATCTTATGAGTTATTTTGCAAAACGAAGTAATACATTAGGTGTAGTCGGTTCATCTGTAGGTGCACTGATTGCGGGATCTATAAGTATGGGTAGCACTAAAAATATGGAATTGGGTAAATATTTTGCTGGTGTAGGTACTTTAATAGGATTTGTTGTAGGTGCTGTGGCAGGGTATGCTCCAAAAGATAAATAATTGTTTTTAATAAGCAATCAATGCAAATGCATTGGTTGCTTATTTTTTTCCTTCTTTTCTGCGCCAGTTATCGCCATGGGCGTGTGTGATTAATTTGGTAATTGCTTGTGCGCCTGAGGACATTTTTTTGCGTGTTGAATCCATTAATTTGCGCCAATATTCATGCATGTGTTCTTTATTAAATATTCTTTTCATAGTATACTCCCTTTGTGATATTTTAAGTGTGTATTATTATTGTATAAAAACTCAATAGTTGCATAAAGGAAATAAATATGTGCTATAAAATAATTTTTAGTCTTTGCGTATTATCAGTTTCATTATATGGTATGCATGAAGATACCAGTAAGCCATTATCTGAAAATAAACAGCAGCAAATACCAAATAAATTAACCCGATATACACAAAATACGTTGGCATTGGCAGGACCTGCTATAGCCATTTCAGTAGGAATGTTAAATCTCCCTCCGGGTGTAGGTATAGGAATTGCTACAGGGGCAGGAGATTATGTATGGGTGAACCATACAACACAACAAATGCCTGCGCAAGATGCTATTCAATATAAAAAAATACCAAAGTATTGTGGTATTACAAGCACAGTTATTGGTGCAGTTTTGGGTATATTTGTGTGTATGATAAAAAATACTGCGGGTAGCAGTACATCGGATATAACCTAATAAAATTAATCATTTAGGAACATTATGTATATATACGCTATTGCGATACAGGTAATATTACTTATCGGTATTGTTTTTAATGTAAATGCTGTTTTAGATCAACCATTAAAAGAGCCCGGTTTATATGCACTCAGCAACAAAGATTATGTGTTGCGCAAATTAGATGATGGCAAATATTATATAGCACATAATGGTGAAGTAAAAAATGAACATAAGCAAATAAATGGCATGTTAGATTTAACAAATTGTTTAGGTTGTTTTAGTGCAGCCTGTTATACAGGATGGAAGCTTGTGACTGGTTCATGGCAAGAGGTAGGCTGCGGATTAATATCACTTCTTGCTGGTGCAGGATCAACATCCTTTGTATCAAAAGATTTCCCTGTGGATCAATACAATAAATATCAAAAGGCTATAAGTGAAATCGGAGGTTTTGGTATTGTTCTTTCAGTGATAGCAGGATTGATCGCGCTATCAAATAAAGATGAAAAAACAAAAGAAAATAGTACAAAAACCTCAACCTCATGAAAAAATTACGCGTATGGTGCATCAATTTTATGTTGATGCACTTATTTTTGACGCTTATTTCTTTACCTATTTTAATTGGGTGGGGATTACCACTTTCACTGGTATCACCATTGGGCAATCTTATATTTAGTCCATTTTTGTCTGTGTATCTTGTATGTACTGTTCTGTTATTTTTTACTGAACTTATTAGTGTTCCCAATACATTGATAGTCTCTGCACTGGAAGCAATAAGCCATGCCTGGTTATGGTGCATGAGTTTGCTTACTGATGCGATTCATATAGGTTTTGCCAAGCCACATCCGTTGTTTTTGTTACTCATACCATTAATGGCTTGTATTACTGTTTGGTACTTTCGCATGCGTTTGCATAGATGTATTATGGCATTGAGTATTCTTCTGGTATCAGTGTGTGGTATATTATGTACTATACCTACACATGTACAAGAATTTACTGTTGCGCGTGGCGCAGATACTATACAATGCATAGTAGCAGATAATCATGTGGCCATTATTGATCAACAAGGTGTACTATCTCATTGCGCAACGGCTGATCAGTGGGTTTTGCATCATCTTATACCAGCAATAACCCAAAAAACGGGACATATGCATATTGACTATTGTATGCTTATGCATCCGCGCAAGCGGAGTTTTGACGCAATAGCTGCATTATCTACCGTTATTACTATACAGCATATCTATCTACCACGATGGACCGGCATGCTATCAAAGTCAGCTTGGCATGCCTATAAGCATATGTGTGCCTGCATAGAGGCAAAAGGAGGCTCTATTACTGAATATGAGGTACCATTTTTTATTAATCTGGGAGAAAAGGCAATACTATCTTATATACCTTCAGGTAAAACTGGTAGGTATCATGATGCTGTCTATCCTATTTTTGTGCCTGATTTACTTAATAAATGTTGACAGGTTACTGTTGCCTTAATACTATCTAAGTAGTTACCCCTTCTTATATGAGGCATATATGGCATATGTTATTGCACTCGCTATTGCTCACACCAATTATCAACCAGTTGAATATGGTGTGACAAAAAAGGTGCTGGAAAATGCAGGATACACTATAATGACCTTGAGTGATCAGCCAGGAACGGCAAAAGCTACTGATGGTTCTACTACTGCAGTTAGTCAAACAGTGGCTGAATCAGACGCTGATACTATTGATGGTTTATTTTTTATTGGAGGTAGTGGCACCTTGCATCATATAGATAATGATGCAAGTTATGAATTATTGCAGAGAATGCACGAATTGGGTAAACCTATTGGAGGCATTTGTCTGGGTGTTCGCGTATTGGCTCATGCGGGAGTTTTGACTGGCAAACGAGCAACCGGGTGGAATGGGGACAACGCATTACCAGAAATATTCAAAGAATATGGCGTCAATTACGTAAAAGAACCGTGCGTTGTTGATGATGATATTGTGACTGCTATAGACCCAAGTGCAGCACTAGAATTTGCAGAAAATATTATTACTATTTTTGAAACACGCAATCATAAATAAACTACATATGAGATATATCAGTATCAAATCCATTATTATGGTGTTATCATTCTGTTTTGCACAACTGTCGGCAGAATATATACCACAATTACATAGTGTTCCATTGAAGCCTATCTATAATCATAACAGTGAAGAAAAAGCATGGTATGTACCTACTGAGGAAAAAGCAGACAAGGTAATTGGAGTATCAGGAACAGCAGTTGCAGCAGGTCTTATAGGTTATAAACTGTTTGCAGAGCATGCAGATCCTCACGGTAGAAAAAGTATTATAGATTCTGGTTTTGAATTTGTAGCAAGTATAGTTTTTGGTTTATATTTTGCAGAACTAACTGATAATAAAAAACTATCAATGGGTTCAGCATTAATTGGTTTTTTGTTGGGTATAGGCCATGCACAACGCGAAAATAATCCTTCACAATCTACCTAAAATATTTACTGCCAATATACATACCTATACCTAATGCAGCAAAACATGAAGTATAATAAAATAATTTGGAATAACCAATATAGATAGAAGCATTTCCATTTTGGTTATGTACTATAACTTGTGGAGGGTTGCCATACCACCAGCTGAGTTTTAGTGTTGAATTACCACTCATACTAGAAACATTTATAGAACTATTAGATATATTTTTCGCGAATATATTAGCTTGTCCATTCCCATTAATTGCATATTTGAATGTACTATTGTTGATATTTCCATAACTATTGTTGTGAGTACTATTGCCATTAATATTTATTGGTTGCATGCCATACAATGGAATATATAACCCAATTACTATATATGTTATTTTCATTATTCTTCCAAGTCACTGACCAAAATTGCGCGTGCGGGTGCACCATCAAGACCAACTACTGCCAGCGGAAGGCACACAAAAAAGTATGCATCTTCTTCTACATGGGCAAGCCGCAAGCCTTCAATAATGGCAATGTTGGCATCAAAAAGTATGCGATGTGTGTCATGATTTGGATTATTCCGTTCAATACCCAGATAATCTATGCCAACTGCATGCACGCCAAGTTCTGCAAGGTAGGTTGCTGCAGATGCATCAAGGTATACAAACGCATTATCAAAGGAATCGGTTGGCTGACGATTACTATTGCGCGTTTTAAATACAATAATATCACAGCCTTCCAAATCATATTCTTCCAAGTCATCAGCAGCGATTGATTCTTCAATATGAGTCATATCAATAACGACACAATTGCCAATAAGTTGGTCCAGTTTCATTGCATCACTCTTGGTACCATTAGGCAAAAAATGAAAAGGGGCATCTACATGAGTTCCTGTTTGCGAATCTAATGTTATCTGCGTTTTTTGTACTTTATCTTTTTCCAGACTACGCAGCGTAGTATAGTGTACTACCGATTCATTTTTATATGCAGTCATATTCTGCGTTATTGGCCAACTGATATCAATAATGTTCATATAAATTCCTATGTTTTTCGGTTGACCGGATGGCCACCAAATTGTTCACGTAATAATGATACCAGTTTTGTTGCATAATTTCCTCCTGTTTTGCGCGATTCTGCGCGTACATGAAGGGATGTTTCTATTACTGGTACGGGAATCTGTTCTTGATGTGCATTGTCTACAGTCCATTTACCCATACCACTTTCTGCAATAGTGCCAATAATATTATCGAATGTTTGATCCTGTGCAAATATATTGGTAGCAAGAGATAAAATAAACGAACGTATTACAGAACTTTGATTCCACAGCTTTGCTATTTGGTATAAATCTAAATTCTTATAGGTACCTTCATGCAATAGATGAAAACCTTCAGCATATGCTTGTAATAATCCATATTCAATACCATTATGTATCATTTTTACATAATGTCCTGCACCAGATGGGCCTACGTGCGCAACACCGCCACCAGATGCAATTACTTCCAATAGTGAAAGTGCATCTTGATATGCTTTTTGTGTACCACCAACCATAAGACAAAAGCCATGTTCCAAACCATGTACACCACCAGATGTGCCACAATCCAAAAAGGCAATTCTTTTACTAGCCAGATCTTGAGCACGTCTGACAGAATCAGTATACAAACTATTGCCACCATCAATAATAATACTGTTTTTGTTTATAATAGGAATCAATTGAGCAATAGTATCATCTATTATAGTACCAGCAGGAATCATTAACCATACTATAGAAACATCAGCCATTGCCCGGTCAGTCAATCTTTTGAGTATGTGTATTCCAAGGCTTTCTGCATGTCTTGCTGTTTGATTATTAGGGTCATATCCATATACGGTATACCCAGCATTGAGTGCTCGCTGTGCTATGGCTAAACCCATTTTGCCCAAACCAATAATTGCTATATTCATGGTAGTGTCTTCTTATATAATGGTATATAAAATTGATTAAGTTCTGCAGGACCAATGGTATTTTGTTTGTATATATATATAGGTAATTTTTTTGCATAAATCGAATCAATAATGTGCCATGCATGCTCAATTTCATCAAAGCGAACTGACACTGATTGCTCTCCACGCATTACTTCTTGGAGTAAAAATTCGTATTCGTGTGAAGGACTTAAAATAAAGCGACAGCTATGACAATATTCCATGGCAATAGGTATCAATGTATCTATTTCAGCAGGATTTTTTGCATTGAGAGTAAGCGAAAAAGTAGCGTCAGGTGCTACACGAATAGAAAGCATATTAGCTGCTGGTGGGCATTGTTTGGTCAAAAGGCAGGTAACTGATTTGAACATAATATTAATAACGGTTTCTTTTTTTTGTAAACATTTGCCGGTTCTGAGAAAAAAGGGGACTCCTGCCCATCTTTTATTATTAATCGCAAGTTCAAGTGCAGCAAATGTTTCTGTTTCTGATGCTGGGCGATTAATATCTTTCCTGTATCCTTCATATTGACCTAATATGCCATCAACAAAACTGACATGGCTGAGTACATTAGCCTTTTTATCTCGAATATATTCACCCGTTAATTTAATAGGAGCTTCCATGGCAATAAGTGCCAGCAGTTGAAGCATATGATTTTGCACGACATCTCGCAAAGCCCCATAGGTATCATAATAGGTACTTTTGCTACTAATAGGTAATGTTTCACTCAAAATAATTTCAACATAATCAATATAGGTGTTATTCCATAATGGTTCAAAGATGCAGTTAGTAAACCGAATTAATGCGATATTATTAACTATTTCTTTGGTCAAATAATGATCAATACGAAATACTTGATGTTCTGCAAGTGTACTAGCAATGCAGGTATTAATAGCATGTGCTGATTGTTTGTCTTTCCCAAATGGTTTTTCATATACAATATGGTGCCAGGGATTACTATTGATATTTTTATATTCTACAATAGAGGCATTGACAATGCCACGTGTTATAGAGCAAAAAAAATCTGAAGCCACCGCACAATAAACAAGTCGGTTACTCGTATGCCATTGTTGTTCTTGAGTTATAACCAAATCATATAATACATTATAACTTTCAGCGTTACTTACATCAACAGCGCAGTATATACTCCGTTGTATCATAAACTGCCATATTTCTTGATCGATAGAATCTATCTCAGGTTGCACTGCATCAAAAAGAGACTCAACTGATGATTGTTCACGTCCTGTAAAAAGAAAAGCTACCTTATGTAATTTCTTTTCTACTATAAGACGATACAGTGCAGGAATAAGCTTTCGCCGAGACAATTCACCGGTAGCACCAAAAAGAATAATGAGTGTTCCGTTCATATATCCAACAATGCTCGTGTTTTAGTTTTATATTCTTCTACATCTGGCTGATCAAATGGATTGACCTCTAATAAATATCCAAGATACAGTATTTCTATCATTTTGTATTGCATTAACATACCAATAGTGTAAGCAGATATATTGGATAATGTTAGTGTCATGAATGAATGATTATGGTGGTTATATGTTTCTTGTGTTGCTTGCATAATACTTTGCATAGTTTTTGTATAGGAAATTTTAATATCATTTTTATTAAATATATACTCAAAGAGAGTATCTGGTTTTGTGTATATATCAGATGATGATGGTACATATATAAAAGTAGTCAGACGATTCAAGGGGCCTGCAACATACAATTGTCCTATTGAATGCAGATCAGTACTTCCAATAGATATAGTTGGCGTTATACCTACCGGTTTTCCATGGTTATTCTTTTTGCCTAAACTTTCTGCACATAATTGGCGATACCACGCACCAAATCCGGCAAGATTAGGGGCAAATAAAAATGTATCATGTATATGTATATCTTGTAGATAGTGTTGATATATAATGGATGCGCTTATTGCTGATATTGAATAAGAAGTATTATCAGGTTCTAGACAATTGGTTATTGCATCACGTGCGCCGGCACATAATTGATGTATATCAATACCAAGCAGACCCAATGAAAATAAGCCAACGGAACTAAATGCACTAAACCTGCCACCAACCAACATTGGTATGGTAATGGTTTCAATAGAATTATCTTGTGCAAACTGCCATAATGGAGATTGATAATCAGTAATGATAATACAATAATGTTGCCACGTATCAGGATAGTATGTTTTGAGTGTAGTTGATAATACACTAAAGTTAATAATAGTTTCAAGTGTGGTACCTGATTTACTAATACAACTTAAAAATATTGTATTGCCTACAGCCAGTTCTTTTTTGATTTGAAAAGATACCGTGCTGACCATTTGTGCATCAAGTGTATCAATATAATATACACGACAAAGCTGATCTTCGTTATATAGTGTACCAAACAATGCTTGATGTATAGCATATGTACCTAAGTTCGATCCACCAATACCGATAATAATATATACATCCGGTTTGTGTATTTTGATGCGATTGATTACCTGTTGTATGTCATGATGCATAGGTAAATCAAATGGAAGATAGAATGAAGCATATTCTGTATCATATTTTTCAGATAATGCATTATGCATCTCTTTTTTGTTTTTCATCAGATATGTAGCATGTTTGTATATATCATCAAAAGGAATTAAAGCAGTATTATAGGCAAAGTGTATGGCATTCATTGCAACTTCCTGGTTGGTGAAGTAGTTTTTATATGATAGCCTACTAAAAAAGAGAAGAATAACAGTAGATTTGGATATGTGATATATATGATTAAAGAACAGGAACGTATTATTCGGCTTTTGGATGCATTATTTCCCGGAGTAAAAATATATCTATTTGGTTCTCGCGCGCGAGGTACCAACCGACCTACATCTGATATAGATCTTGCATTAGATGCAGGTAGACCATTATCATTTCTGGAAGTGGCGCAAGCGCGCAACGTATTAGATGTTCTTTATATTCCTCAAAAAATTGATGTTGTTGATTTACATTCGGTGCCCGACTATTTGCGTACTACAATTTTGAAAGAGGGAAAAGTATGGAAGAGTTAACATTACGTTATCAACAGCTAACTAATGCATATAAACGGTTAGGTTATATGGTTAAAAAATTTACACAATTGACTAATCAGCTGGTTAAAAAACAGGATATTGACGAAGAAGACGAAGTAATCGCTTATCGAGATGCCTTAATACAGCGATTTGAGTTTTGCTATGATCTTACTTGGAAATTTTTAAAAGTATTATTAAAAGTACACTATTCTATTGATGTAGTATCACCGCGAAAAGTAATTCAGGAATGTTATAGTAATGAAATATTAACTGATAATGAAACATCTTTATTACTTGAAATGATTGACATGCGCAATGAAACATCGCATGTATATGATGAGTCAAAAGCAGATGCTGTTAGTAAAAGAATTGTACATAAGTATCAAGAATTAGTGAATATTTCTAAAAAAATTGAACAGGTATATTCGCTTACTTTGGTAAATTAAAGCATGGTAAAACCGCTATGTGATTTTCCTCTTAATTTTCGCCGATGCGCTTTTTTTGATGGCCGCATCGTATGTTTTTTGCGCACATTATAATCATCGCATGCTTTATCAAATGCTTTTTGTAGATGTTCTTGATAATTTTCTTCAGTATAATCATCTGCCTGTATAGAGCGAGCGATTTCTTGTAATGGTGCAAGATCTGCATCTTCGATAAATGGTATAGTTATATGCGAGTCACTTATTGATTGTTTAATAATACTTACGCCACATTCAGGTCTCATTTCAAATATGATGGGATATGGATTTTTAATCTGATCTTCAATCTCCTGTAGTGCGCTAATCATATAAGGAATAAAAACTAATACCGGTAAAGGAGCAAGCGGAAACGTATCACGGTAATTACCAATAGCCCATTGAAAAAACCATAATTCTATGTGTCCGGGTGATGCATCACGCATACTTCGGCGTTGTCCCGTTTTATTATTGCATGCATGTTTTATTAGTTTTTCTTTGTTATGTTTGCACGTGCGTATACGTGAGCATTTAACTTGTATTTGCGTGATTTTATCAGGTACAATAAAATCCGATCTATCCTTAAATTTTTTGCCTGAAAATAAGCGATGAGTAGAAAAAGGATCTATTTGCTGTATACGGTCCAAGCGAGAATAAAAGTGATAAATTTTTTTAAATAATGGGCTTCGTGTTAATATATCGGTTTCGTTTTGTACTGGCATGCCAACCAGAATCAGTTCATCTATAACTATATCTAAGTCAGGATATTTATTAGCATGCATAGCGGCAAGATTTAATGATACATTACCTCCATGTGAATAGCCAATAATACGTACTTTTGGTTTTATACCATTTTGCGTATATTTTTTGACTAAATTATGTATACCAAGAAGTAATGCTTCAGATTCTTTATAACGTTCTTTGATACTAAATAAACCAGACCATCCATAGGTGTAATAATGATTATTGGTATATTCAAGACCTGATAAGCGGGATATTTCGTTATATAGGTAAGCAGTTGTATTAGCAGTTAATCCTTTGGTTATATCAAACATATTAAGTTTAGTAAAACCAAGAGGGCCCATACCATCATTAATGTAAAAAAAGGAATCTTCTCGGATGTGATGAATCGTGTGTGCATATATTGTATCTAAAATATCATCTATACTAAATAAATAGATGTTTTTGCAACTTAAATGAGGAGTAACATTTACTATACCATGAATAAATATGGTAATTGATGTTTCATGCCCAGATATGGGTATATCTATTTGGTTTTGTGTAGCCAAAGGCATAGTAGTATAGATATCTTTAGTAGCAGTAAGGCTACTTATTATGATCAGGCAATAGAGAAAAAAATAAAAGAAGATTTTTTTCACCGAAAATACCTTATTGTTAATTGTTTGTATGCAAGTATATCAAATTTTTCTAATAATAGCTGAAAATATTTATATGATAACTTCCTTCATATTTTAGCATACCATAATAAAATGTAATTTCAATATGAATATAAAATTATTGACAAAAAACTCAAAATTCTTCAATTTGTATAATAATATTTATATAGAAAAAGCGCTTCCAGAAGGCCTTTTGGATATCTATCGACATTATCTATAAAAATACGATACCCTGACATGGAAAAGTGGGTTAGGGGGTATGTATGATTTCTCGATTGAGACAAGGATTTGGTACATTTTTTAGTTTACTCAAAGTTATGACTCAATTATTATATGGTATTTGGTATATAAGTCGGTTGCCTCGGCCTATTATAACTATTTTTGGGGGTTCGCGGATTAAATCTGATGATTATTATGCATTTCAAGCTATGCAGCTTTCTCAACGTTTTATTGATCATAATGTCTCTGTACTTACTGGTGGAGGACCCGGAATTATGGAAGCGGCCAGTTGTGGCGCTTTATATTCAAAAAAGGGCAAAGGCAAAAGTGTGGGAATAGGTGTGCATAATATTCATGAGCATCCTAATAAATGTTCTAGTGCATATTTTGAGTTAGATCAATTTTTTGCACGTAAATGGTTGCTCATTAGATATTCATTCGGTTTTATTGTATTTCCTGGCGGATTTGGAACTTTGGATGAACTGTTTGAGGTACTTACTCTTATGCAAACCAGTGTGGTGGGGTTTGTGCCAATAGTGTTAGTGGGGAAAGAATATTGGCAGCCTTTTGTAGATTGGGTTGAAAATGAAAGTATTAAACATGGGTTAATTAGAAAAAAAGAACTAGAATGGATTGTTATTACCGATGATTTGGATATTATATTTGATACTATTCATAGACATTGCAAAGAAAAAAAGTAACTATATCTACATAGGTGATTCTGAAATATAGATAAAAAAGAGATGGAAAAAAGGAGATCAGTATCACCTATATTATTTTTATGGTATATAAAGTGACCCCCTTTGTCAAGACACGAAACGTATAAATGTTATTGATAAGTGATAATGTCCTGTATATCTGATAAATGAAAATGTCCTCTTTTTAAGGCAAGCTGGGAAAGACTAATTAACCAGCAAGCTTCAAGAAGAGGACAACATGAGAAAGGATATCATGGCAAAGCTAATA
>DASZEX010000091.1:0-6384 GCA_035940365.1 Candidatus Babeliales bacterium
GTATACGAAGTGGAGCAAATAAGATAATCAACGTATATATCCAACATTGCCCGATCCATCGTCTTGCTTCCTTTTTTTTGCTTTTTCTAAAACTTACTAGCTAAATTATATCACTTTTGCACTTGTTGCGTAAGGTGAGTATGTAATATACCCGATAGTCAAAATATAGCTGCCCTTATTTGGCATAAATGTAGTAGCAAGGCTTACATTAGTATAATAAAAAAGAAAGAAGAATATATATATGTACACACACCATCTTGTTCTTATTTGATTAATACCGTAAGCGATAGAGGCAAAAGATCGCCTGAATATTCATCCCTTACTTATGATGGGAACCATGTGGTATATGCACCACAATATATCTATAATAATAAAAAAGATCGATACATGGATAATGTTGAAATGCGTATTTCTATACCTATAAATCAAAAACCGCGGTATGGTATATTCAAGGTAACATCAAAAAATAATATACCAGTACCTTCATTTGGACCTAGCATACCAAGAGATCTATATTTTTCTATTCTGCACTATTTTTCTCTATCTTCTTTATATACACTTGCATTAATCAACAAATCTTTTCATGCATATATTCCTTTATATATAGATAGAGAAATTAAAAAAAAGATACTTACATCAGTTGCCCCTGCCATTGATAGTGAGAAAAAGGCCCCATACTATAGTTATATATTAAAATTTAGTGATAACAGTATCTATATATTGCAACAAGAAAGAACGCGTATTAGCGTATATAAAAGTAACTTGGATTGTGCTTTGCATAATTTTTACCTAAATACCTTATATTATTCTGATAAAAAAGATGAGACTCTTCCTTTATCTATCAATCAAGAAAGTCATAACTGGTGGAAGGTTATACAACTAGCTTCGCGAGCTAATCAAATATTTGTGGAAGTAGTAGGTGCTACTTTTGGTATTCATTGTGAAACTGGCGAAGCCATACCCTATAAGATTAAGTTGCTTCCTCCTTTTCTTTTGAATTTTGAACCATCATCTAACCCAAAATTAGCTGCATTACTGGAAAAAGATATGTGTGTTCAAACGAGTAACTGTACAATATTATACAATCTTAGAAAAAATCAAAGTTCAGAAATATATAAAAAAGGTATAACGTACCTTTTTGCGGCAGATAGTCTAACAGAAAAAATATCATTGGCATTTGCTATGGTATTATTATATCGAGCAGGAAATATATCATTATGTAATCTTCAATGCAAAAAACTCATAAATGCTTACAGCAAATGCTTATGGCAAAAAGGTGAAATATATAATGATTCATTGAAAAAAATTTTTGTTGATGCTCGAGGAAAATTGAGATTATTACAAAATATTTCACAAAATGATTTTGGATCGGAAGCAACTATCGAAAGGACGTATACAAAAAATATAAAAAATCAAAGATATCGCCAAGAAGTATTTTCTGATAACTTTTTGGACAATATTGCTCATGAATCAGAAAATGAAATTAAAACTGCAGTACATACCCACATTATACAAAAAATGAATGCTCATGCAAAAGATATTTTTGTTGATAACGCAAATGGTTTTGTATGTCAAATACAACGCAATAAGCCCGATGGATATGATACAGTAAAATTATATACCTTGCCTGAAGATACAGATTATATTGTACCATGGAAACCGGTGCATACATTCTTATTATCGCCGCAGGGGGGAACTTGTATACGTTATACACATAATCAAGATAAATATACAATATTAATCAAACATACTGATGCATCAATAACTAAGCTTACTTATTCCAAAAATGAATCTACACAAACAGCATGTGTTATTGATAATCAAAAAAAATATATTACTAAAAAATTTTATAAAAATTGGCTAAGTACTATATATTTGGCATATAATAAAACGGCATCAATGATTGCGCGATTGAAATCAACCAATTTTTTAAATTACATACATAGATTTTGTAATTATGTTCCTACCTTTTTGCTAGATTGTTTTAATTATAAATAATAAAAGATTATATATCCTGCATCGCTTTTTCATGCGGAAATTCATAGCGCGAAGTCCATAAAGAATAGATCATAGTACCTAGGGCCCAAATACCTGCAAATGCAAAATTAAATATATGAGTACATTTATCATCGCCTTTATTATCTATTTTATAATCCTTATCTTTATATGCATTGCGAATTATATTCCAAAATACGTTACTTCCTGCTGCCAAAGCAAACCATATGCGTTCCTTATATGATCTTTGAAATAGAAACTGTTTTGGAAATAAAGGATCATGAACAAATTTTTGTTTCAAATGCGCAGGTAATGTATACAATATTTTCTCTTGATCCAAATTAAGTCGTGCTTTTTTATCTATTTGAGATGTTGCATATATAGATCGACATAAGTCAGCTTGACTATCATTCAAACTACACATTTCAGTAAAATCTAAAAATGGTGCTTTATTAGTTTTATATTTACATATTTGTAATATAGCATCTTTATATGCATATGGCTGACTTTCAGGATTTATAGCACAAATACCTCGTATTATATCAAATTCTTGCTGTGTAGTTTCTTTTTCGAGCGTATAATCTAGTATCCTTTTTTGCACCGTATCAGGAACTTGCGCCAAACGCACAAATAAGCTCGTAGTCTCATCTTGTTTATTAGTTATAGTATTAAATACAGCTGGATGTATTGATCCTATATCATTACATAATACATACAATTGTTTGGTATCAAGAGTAATGCCTATTTTGGCACAAGCATCGGCCACCGATGTATGCCTATATTTTTGTATTATTTCATACCTACAATTTTTAAATTGATAATGAGCTAAAGTACCTTGCATAGACCATAATATACCTGTATAGCTGGCAAATAAGATTCCTAGTATTAACATGTGTATTACTTTGCTATCTTATTCACTATGCATACATTGCGTTCTAGGTTTTTGTATATGAAAATTATTAGATTCAACATCAACAAATATCGTTGGCCTATTAGTACGCATACGTTTATATAAACAATATGTTAACCCTCCACCTACAACCATGAAAGATGCGGGAATTATACCAAGCGCAATTCCAGCAGTAGAAATGCCTTTTAAATATAAAGGAATACCAACAGCTTCCCCTGCAGCAAAACTGGTTATACCTCCTGTAATACCGATACACATATTTTTTTCTTCTGGAGTTAATGCAAGTGGGATTAGGCTTGTATTGTGATATTGATA
The DNA here is from genome assembly GCA_035940365.1 of Candidatus Babeliales bacterium. Lineage (GTDB taxonomy): Bacteria > Babelota > Babeliae > Babelales > Vermiphilaceae > DASZEX01. The sequence goes on from DASZEX010000091.1 coordinate 3,221, forward strand.
ACGATTTTCTTGCTGGCTATTAAAATTCATCGCCTGAAAATTAAGAGGTAGTAATAATAATAGATATATATACTTCATACCAAAACCCTATATTTTTTTATGTTGTGATCCAATCAAAAACAGCAAAATTCCTGCAGCAACTGATGCATTGTACGCAATATCAGTACGTATTTGTGGTAATGTAATTGCTATGCCTGACTTATGAAATTCTTTACTAATTCCCGTTGCTTCATTGCCAATTATCATACACATTGGTTGTGTAAATGTACAAGCACGCGCATCTTGGCCTTGTAATAATGCTAAATAAATAGTATATTTTGCTGCTTTGAGTTCTTGTAATGCTTCTTGGGCCGAGGCTACTATTCTAATAGGCAAATGCTCTGCAAGCCCTGCTGCTGCCTTTAATGCCACAGCGCCAAGTGGTGCACTATTTTTTTTTGCCAGCAATAAACCACTTGCTCCGGTACAATACATAGAGCGAATGATAGCACCCAAATTGCGTGGATCTTGTATTGCATCTAAAAAAACAATAAAGGGAAACTTTTGTGTATCAAATGGTTTAGTATAATAAGGAAATGGTTGCGCATAACCAATAACACCTTGATGATCATTAGTACCAGCCATCCGATGTAATACATCACGTGATACATATTGAATAGCAATAGGATATGGTGGCAAATATGATTCTATAGTTTTCCATTCTTTTGGTGTCGGCTTGGTAGTATATAATGCCAATAATTTTCTTTTTTTTGCTTTGAGCAATTCAATAATAGGATGAATACCAAATACCAAAGCATCTAATGATATATTTTTATTCATTTTATTTATCATCTATTTTTCACATATATTTTTGAAAAAAAATAACAAATGTGCAGCATATATTTGTCATAAAATAGCTATTGAGTATGCTAAATAGCGTACACTGCTTGATAAAAAACGTATACAAAATTGATACTAACCAGGAAAAACAGTGGTATCTATGCATCAACGCATTTGGATAGAACTTAATCGCAGCGCATTAATACATAATATTATGCAATTAAAACAAGCGATACATCCAGCACATTTGGCACTAGTCATTAAATGTAATGCATATGGACATGGCTTACTTGAAGTAGGTCGTATATGTGATGAACGTCCTGAAGTGCATATGCTCTGCGTAGCATTTTTATCAGAAGCATTAGAACTACGTGCTGCAGGAATTAGTAAACCAATACTCGTTATGAGTTATTGTGATGATGCTATTGAAAAAGCTGTAGGCCAAAATATTTCTATAGTAGTTGATAGCCATGAAGAAATGCATGAAATTAATCGCATAGGTATGCAGTATGGGTACCGCTTTGATATTCATATTAAAATTGATACTGGCCTTGCACGTCGCGGTTTAAAACCTCATGATATTGAATCTTTTGTATACATCAGCTCTCAGTTGCCTTATATACGTATTACAGGATTGTGCAGCCACTTTGCCTCTGCATATACATCAGAATCTGCACAAACTTTGATACAAATAGAACAATTTACCTATGCACTCAAGCAGGTTGCTGACTTGCATATACCTTTGATTCATATTGGTGCTTCTTCTTTAATATCTCCTGCTGGCTGCACTATGCTTCGTATTGGGCTTGCATTATATGGCTATAATCCATCATGTTATAATCTTGATTTAAAACCTGTGCTTACATTAAAAACTCACATTTGTACTATTCGAATCATCCCTGAAGGTATGCCGATAGGCTATGATGGTTTATCTATTACTACGCGCAAAACACGTCTGGCACTACTACCAGTTGGCTATGCAGATGGATATGATATGCGCTTTTCCCTTTGTTGCAGTGTATATACTGGCAATAATTATTATGCACCAATTATGGGACGTATTGGTATGAATTTTATTGCTATTGATGTCACCGATATTCCTCACATAAATATAAAAGATGAAGCATCTCTTATTGGCGATAAACCACACATTCGAGTTTCAGATCTTATTGCATATGCCGGCATGAAAAATATACGCGAAGTTCTAGCGCGGTTAAACCCTGCTATTCCCCGGTATGTAACGTAAAAATAAGGAACTAATACATGATGCTAAAAGTCACACTGTTTCTTTTGTCTACACTCTCCTATATAACATTTGCTAATATGTACAAAAAACTTGATGATCGTATAGTAAAAGTAAACTCCCTTGTTTGTGTGGGACTTGATCCTGATATTGCAAAAATTCCTCTATCTATTATCCAATCACATACTAGGCCAGAAGATGCATTATATAATTTTTTGACACAAGTCATTGATATTACTGCTCCATATGCATGTTGTTTTAAAGCACAAAAGGCATTTTATGATATATATCCTGAAGGCCACAATCTTTTGAAAAATATTATAGCCTATATTCATCTACATTATCCTGATGTGCCTGTCTTTATTGATTGCAAAATTGGAGATATTGATAATACTATGAACGCATATATTACAACTCTTTTTGATATCATGAAAGCTGATGCAATTGTAATTAATCCTTATATGGCGGATGACGTTCTTGAACCATTTATGAAAGATCCAACAAAAGCGGCTATTGTATTAATAAAAACAAGCAATCCACATGCATATAAAATACAGAATTTGGAGCTTGCCAATGGTAAAAAATTATGGCAAGAAATACTTTCAATTACAGTTAACTACTGGAATAGTAACCATAATATTATGATTGTATTGCCAAGCACCAATGATATGATTGATTATACAAGCATGCGGCAACAGATACCTGAAGATATGCCTATACTGCTTACTGGTATTGGTGCACAAGGTGGTAACCCTATGGTCATACACCAATTATTAAACAAAGAAAAAAGGGGCATCTGCGTAAATGCTTCACGCTCTATTTTATATCCCTATAACCGCACCAATATTCAATGGAAAATGGCTGTAGAACAGGCAATTATTAGCCTCAGAAATACTCTCAATACCATTAGATATGCATAGTCTTATTCTTTATTTCTTTATAGCTTTTTACCTCCCACCATCAGGGCCTGTTCACTTAAAACATAGTAAAAATCAATGTTTCTGAAAAAGTATTGGATAGTAAAGGACGATGATATTATTTGAGAAACTTTGAGAGTTGCAGATCAGTAAAATAAATTGTACATTGCTCAAAAACCCCTTTG
>DASZEX010000092.1:0-21265 GCA_035940365.1 Candidatus Babeliales bacterium
AACGTTCGCATTCTTGGATGAATCGATTCAGACGACTTTACATCAGATACGACAAACTCACAGAAAATTATTATGCCTTCGCAATTTTTGCTGAAACATCCCACCTTTTTGCACGTCTAGGAGTTTCTGGATAGGCTCTAAGATATAGAAGTATCTGCAATAGCATTTTGCAAGATAGTGTTTGCTTTATCATATTTTATGGTATAGCCATCATTGAATTTATAGTGGAGTGCTTGTTTATCATGTGTCGATTGTATGTGGTCAAGGACTTCTGTTTTGAGCTGTTTAGTATAGGTTATGTCAGCATTGTGCATGAGTGTAGTTTTGTATTGTGACAAATATGTATTGGCATAAAAATATATTCCACCAAGTAATAGCCATGTAGCTATTGTTTTAATGCGCCAATACGGAGGAAAAATATAACTGAAATATTGATTAGCTTGTTTACCTGTAATCAAATTTGCAACATTTTTTGGTTTATTGCCTATTTCTAATCTTAATTTTTTTGGTAATGATTTTAGTTTTTCAATAGGCAATGCAACATCAGGTGAAAGCATACAACGTAACGTAAAATCGTCTGTATATGGACTGTTTACTAGTGAATGCATAAAATAATTGAATTTAGTAGATGGATAAACAATTTGATTTTGAAAGCACGTGGATTTTAATGCTTCTATATCAGAAATATATAAACAACGAATACATGATCTACTAGAAATAATATCTATGGCATCGATCGGATACATATCTTTTTTTTGAGCAATCAATGTCATAATACATTTTTCTAGTAAAGGCAAATGTAAGCGTTTTAATTTAGATCCGTATATTCTAAAACTATAATCCGCGGAATGCTTACAAAAGATTTGTTGCATAGGATAATGATCAAATAATGTATGCAAATTATGAAGTGATTCTGTTGATGAAAATATAAGAGGTGGATCAAATCTTTTAACACTTGGTGATGTGCATGATTCTTCTTTGCGCGCTTCTATTATCTGATCATAAATGTAATAAGCTGTATTGGTTTGGCCCCACGTTTGCAAATCTTTTGTATAATCGCGAATAGTGTGTTCTTTGAATAGAGGAATATCAAACTTTTTTTCATACAAAAAATCAAGAAATGCCTGTTGTGATTCTTCAGGCAAAGATACAATTGAGGCTATTATAGTCTCATAGTATGTTTTTTGTTTATATTTTTTGAGCCACTTATAAAGTAATGGAGGTGTATCAATAAGGAATGGAGATACATTTTTTGCTATAGTACCTTCTATATCTGGTTTGGGACCAAGATAATCTATTAATGCTGTTATTGATGGCAGATGACAAAGTTCTATTTTTGTAGGTTTGTTATTTGCTAAATCAAATACCGTATTAATAATCGGTATTTCATATTCCGATAATGTTAGATTAGCATTACCCATTTTTGTATGAGCGCTTGCGGTAAGTAAGGTAAATTGCGCGACAATTGGCCAAGGAACAACTATGTTTGCGTGTGGATGTTTAATAGTAAAGTCTTCTTTTTTTTGTTGCATGCTATATATACAGCCATGAATACACAATAATATTAGAAATACTCTATGCATATGAATACTCAAAGTAAAAAGTAATTTGAAAATCTAAGTATTTTGTATTTTATACATTAAATTTAATATGAACAATATCACCATCTTGCATACTATAACTTTTGTCTTATTATTCCTCTTGAGCTGTATTGCTAATAATAATGGTACATTGCGGAATAGCCCATGATGGCCATATGAGGCCAAGGGTATTGCTCAATAACCATGGTCCAATAGAGAAAAATCCTAGCGTACCCGCTATGGTATTAGCCATCCAATTGCCGGGACAACAAGATCGCGCGTGTTGCCAATAGTATCCTATAGAACATAATTTATTTATAAGAAGACATGCTTTGTCTAATGATTGTACCGGTATAGATACATCAGCTATTGAATCTCTTATGTCTTGAATTGATTGTGTACCTCTAATAGCATTTTCTACTATTATATATGCTTGGATAAATTTTTTTCGTATAGTAGACCATTGCATAGTATTATACAAATGATAATACAAAGCATGTTTAGTAGAAATTGATTGAATATTATCAAAAATTTCTTTTTGAATTTGCGATGAAAATTTATCATCAATTATCTTCAGCAAAGCGACATTAGCTCGGTTACTATATGTATGTATTTTGTAGCACAAACAGCAAAGGATTAGCCAAGTAGCTATTGTTTTTATACGCCAATGTTGTGGAAAAATATAATAGTATGTATATTTTGTATCTTTCTCGGTAAGTAGTGTATCAAGATTTTTATTAGTTGGTATTTTATCTATGTACAACTCTATTCGTTTTGGCAGTTTTTGTAACTTTTCTATAGGAAGCTCGCCTGCAAAATTACAACCCAAACTGAATTTAGTTTCCGAAAAAAGGTACCAGAAATAATTTGCAGGCTTCGATCTATTATTATAATGTGTACCTTGTGTTACTAAATCCCTATAAAAACATGGAGCATGCAATGCCTCAATATCTGCATTGTATAAGGTGCGAATAGCATGTGTTTTCGATTCAATATGTATATATGCAAGGGTACCTATATCTTCTTTTTTTTGCGCAATTAATGTTGATAAACATTTTTCAAGTAAGGGTAGATGCAAACGTGTTAATTTTGAGGACGTTAGCTTAAAAATATTGACCCAATCAGTCCAGCGTGAACGTTTAAAACAATGTTGCATAAGATCTAATTTCTTATGGCAATTGTGTAATGAGACCGATTCAACCGAATTAAAATCTATTTCTCCGCGAGCTTTACTAATGTGATCATATAATAAATATGCCTTATTAGTAGCGCTCCAAGTTTGCAAATCTTTTGTATAATCGCGAATAGTATGTTCTTTGAATAATGGAGTATCAAATTTTTTTTCATATAAAAAATCAAGAAATTGTTGCTGAGTTTCTTCAGGTAAAGTAACAAATGTTTGTATGAGCGATTGATTATACGCAGGTAATTTGATAGTCCATGAGAAAAGATTAAATAGTTTTGCCCAATCTTTTGCATATGATGTAATAAGTGAAGTATAAATGGTATTTTTTGTGGTATCATTGGGCCTTATATAATCTAAAAGTTCTATTAATGGCTTGGGATTATCATATGATAATAAAAGGCATTTATGTTGTGCTAAACCAAATAGAGTATGAACCAGAGTTATTGGATAATCGGCGAGTGTAATATGAGAATTACCTATGTGTGGTTGCATACTCGTTTGCAATAGATCAAAATTATTGGCAAGTGACTGCGGAATTTCTATATCTGCCTGTGGATGTTTAATAGTAAATGGTTCTTTTTTTTGCATGCATTGTATGTTTGCATGCAACATTAACAACAATAATAAAAGATACATCAAATGCTCACTGTATAAAGTTCTCAATATACATGTATTTTACACGTTAAATCTTATATGAACAATATCACCATCTTGCATAATATAACTTTTGCCTTCTTTGCGTAATTTGCCTGCATCTTTTACTGCTGTTTCGTTGCCTAGATGTATCAAATCTTTATAATTAAAAGTTTCTGCACAAATAAAGCCTTTTTGTAAATCTGAATGAATTTCTCCTGCTGCTACTGGTGCATTAGTTCCTTTTGGTATAGGCCAGGCGTGAATTTCTTTTGGCCCACAGGTAAAAAAAGTAATAAGACCTAAGGTATCATAGGTAGTACGTATAATATGGGTAAGACCTGACTCTGTCATGCCGAGCAAGCCCATCATTTCTTGTGCATCTTGTACTGATAATTGTGATAATTCATATTCTAGTTTGGCACAAATAGGTATAACATATTCTTGGCCAAATGTGTGCACTAATGTTTGATAATGGCGATTATTCAAATATCCTTTATTGCTTATATCTTCTTCTGAGCAGTTGGCAATAATAAGAAACTTTTTGGCACATAGCAGCGGTATCATTGGTATGGTTGCCTGTGCCATGATTTCGCGTACTTTTTTTTCATTTGTATCATCCAAAGCAGTTTGTATTTGCTTGAGCAGAACATATTCTTGTTCATATATCTTTTTTTCAGCAGCATTACTGGTGGTTTTGATCTGTTTTTCTAGTTTTGGTAAACGTTTGTCGACTGATTCGAGATCTTTTAACATAAGTTCGGCCACAATAATTTCATAATCAGATAGTGGATCAATAGTATCACCGTGATGGGTAATGTTTGGATCTTCAAAGCAACGTAATACATGCATAATAAGGTTTACTTCGCGAATGTGACTCAAAAATTGATTGCCAAGCCCTTCACCAGAGGCAGCGCCCTTTACTAAACCTGCAATATCAACAAAAGCAACCGTGCTGGGAATTATAGCCTCGGATTTATATATTTTTTGTAATATTTCCAGGCGTTCATCAGGTACCATGGTTATTGCCATATGGGGATCTATAGTACAAAAAGGATAGTTTTCTGCAGGGACACTTGATTTGGTCAACGCATTGAATAATGTTGATTTGCCCACATTAGGTAACCCGACAAGACCTGCTTGAATATTCATGAATATAATCCTAGGTTTTGATAGTTCATATACTATTAGTGTGCGGTAAAATAGGGATTTCTTCAATGTATATATACAAACCCCTTTATTTTTTGGTTGTATCTATAGTATTTATAAAATACATATCTGTTTGTGAGTATTAACAACCTCCTATTTGTCTGGGGTGATTAATAGTAAATAGTAAATAGGCGTTATTCTAGCAGGAAGGAGAATGGTGTGCAATCAATACTAGTTATGTAGTTTTTGTCACGTATTAGAAAATATATACTTAAAAGGAAGGAGTATTATAATGCATACAGCTATTCATTGGTTAAAGAAAATTTTATATATTATTGCGATTATTTTGCTTATTAATATGGGACTTATGCCGCTAGGCTTTAATATTTTCCAAAGTGATTTTATGCAATTTACAGCGCCATGGCTTATTGCACCATTACATTATTTAGCTGGTATAGCAGGTATTATTATGTTAATTGCCGTTATTGGTTGTTTAACTAATAAATCAGGCTGTATGTGTGGTGGTTCTGGTAGCTATTATGGCAAAGGTGGCTGTAGTTGCGGTAGCAAAATGAGCTAAATTGCTTTTGAAAAAAGATTGAGCAAGAAGTTTATCTTCTTGCTCATTTTATATGATTTTTTAGTAAAAAAAGTGTATCATAAAACATTGTTTGTGTTTTTTTTATACAATGTTGAATTATGATATTGCGCTATTTTAATGCTATTATTGGCATATTTGTATCTCTATCATTATCGGCTATGCATGTTGGATATTCAAATAGTAATCCGATATGTACTGGCGTAATTTTGCGTAATCAAGATAATTCTAAACGTTTTTATGTAGGTGCACAAACGGTATTACACTTTGATAATCTTGTGCAGACAATCAAAGAGAATGCATTGCATAAGCAAGATAGATTATTTTTACCGGAATATAGTATTGATTGCCCTTATTTGAATTACAAGACACTCCATTCTCTTTGCGCGTATATACACAAACAATATGAAAGTATGGTAATTGATACATTACATGATGTATCGGTTCATGATATTAGAGCATTGGCGCAAAATTTGGGATTGCCAAATGCATCAGATATATTAAAAGATACTGCTTATTTAGTGCATCCAGAAGCTGAAAAACTCATTAAAATTCCTGATATATTAGCGCGTGCTTATCAACAAAATTTGGGTTTCTATATATATAAAGAAAAATTTCCTCAACCCACTTATGCTCTTGCTAGTTATCAAACTATTTTTGATTGCTATACTAATAAACCATTATCAATAAAAAATACGTTAACTATGGAAGATATTGATTCATTATGTAATTTACATGATATTTTATTACCTCAGGAAAACATACCAGCTACATTAGCAGAATGTATATTACCATCATTGTCTACGATTATTAAAAGTAATCAAGATATGTCTATACGTATACGGGCAATACAAAACTATACAGCTGCTTTTAACTGTTTAGATGAAGAGACTAAAAGAATATATGCAAATCAGGCAGAGGATGCTAATGAAAAAGGATATAATATGGCAGATCATTTATATATGCTCATGTATGATCCTGCTATATCTAAACCATTTAACGCATTACTCAAAGTGTCAGAGCCGTATATTGATGAAAAAAATGTAAATACAGAGCATCAAGCTGCATCGCAAAAAAAGGTTAAAGAAAATAGAACAGCTATTATTACACAATTAAAATCTTCATATATAGCATGGCTTAAGCAGGATCCGGCTGCTATATTATTTTGGCACATTAAGCGGTATAGTAAACAGCAGGAATGTACAAACGTACAATTTGATGAGGCTTTTTATGATTATGATAGCGATTATAAGAAGTGGCAGGTAGATGATGCAACGTTGTCTTCGACTTCAATAATAACTTATTTAAATGATAAATTGCAAAATGGTTCAGATTACCTTTTTGGTTTTTATATGCAGAATACCTATAGGACTCATATTCCTCTTATTGAAGCGATCGTGCGTTGTTTTACTGGTAATGGTGTATCTAGGAAATATAATTATTATCATAGAATGAGTCATCTATCAAAACTGATATGCTTGCGTATGCTACCTGAAGTAGATCTGAAGGCGCTTAATAATTTCTATATTGATTCTGAGATTAATCTTAATTTTGGTCACTATACTAGGGTTGCACCACTAACGTTGTGTAACCGTTCACTGTACATTTATGGAACTCATTTACCCGAATCAATAAAATCATATGTATATGATAATCCAAAATATACTGGTCAATATACTAGTCAGTATTGTATTTTACCGCCAGATTGGCGTACAAAAACATTAAAACAATGGGCGCTGGTGTTTCGGTCATTATTTTTGATATATACATATATTATAAAACCACTTAATATATGTAACCTTGTTCACTCATATGTTGAAGCCATAGGAGTTGAGCGGCGGAAAAATATAGAACAGCAAATAACTGCTCAGGTGTTACCTGAATTACCAGAACCAGATGTTGCTGCGCTATTTTTTCAACAAGCACATAAGACAAAACCTTTTCTCAATGATACACAACAAATGCTGCATGATATATTACACAAGCCACTTAATCAAGATACAGTATTTTCATATAAGACTATGGATCAGGTTAAACATCTCATTGATACTACACGAGAAATAGAAAAAAATAGTTTAGATGGTTTATTTCAATCAAAAAGGCCATTCCTTCAATTTATGGAAGGTGGTTTGATAAGTAGTTTTCTGACTGTAATATTCAAGGTATCATATCCAATAGTAAAAAACTTTATCAGACGGTCCATTGGCATAGTTGCTGAGCTATTTGGTGGTAATCCTGCACGGTGGGTAGAACCATTACATACAATTAGAATATGATTCATCACTATTTTTTTTCAAAAATAAGAGTATTCTATAGCTGTTTATTACAGTAAAAAATATATAAGTATGTATGTAAAATATTGTGTTCAAGTTTTTTTAATACCTATTATTTTGTGTGTTGTGCCTACTATAACCATGGATATAGTACAACCAGTGCATTATTCTGATGTGATACTCAAATCACCAGATAATAGCAAACGGTTTTATATCACCGCAGGTACAGCGCAGCATTTTGGCGAAGTTATTAGTACTATACAGCAGAAAAAGCATGGGTCAATACCAGAGTACATAGTAGATTCTCCTGCATTGTGCTATACCGCAATGCAGTCATTGTGTGCGCATGTACAACAAGTACATAAAAGACAATACAAAATAGATGAAATTGATCCACAAGAATTGCCCAATGTATTATTATTAGCAGATAAGCTTGGTGTAGCATATAATGCAATGCGTATACCCGAAGATATTGTTTACTTGGTACACCCAGATGCTGAAAAACCAATTAAGATTCCTGATGTATTAGCACGCAATTATCAAAAAAATTTTAATTCTTTTGTATATCGTGATCCTAACCTTGTGTATCCTCTTGAGGCATATCAGATGCTTTTTGATAGGTATGAACAAAAACCATTAGATCAAATAGACCAAAAAAAATTATTAGATTTGACGCCATCTATGTGTAATATACAAGGTATTATTATGGGTGATGATGCCCCCAGAGAATTAGTAAGGTTAATTGACCCATTTATACCTTTACTTGATTATATTATAAAGAATAAGGAAGAAACATTATCAAAACGAATACAAGCAATTGGTCAATATGCATTATTTTTTAATATACTGCCAGAACACTATAAAAAAAATATAGCAAATCAAGCAGATGATTCAAATGGGCTACAGTATAATTTGTGTGATACATTATACGAAATGATGTATGATACTACAATATCAAAAGATTTTGCGCAATTAATGGCGGTATCTGCGCCGTATATTGATGAGAATAATACCAGTGAAAAGCGGCAAAAAGCATTAAAAGAAAATATTGGCAAAAATATGGATACTATTATTGCACAATTACGTGCTGGATTAACGCAATGGGCAAAAAAAGATCCTGCTGCCAGTTTATTTTGGGAACTACAAAAGTATAGTACAACGCAAAAAGAAGAAATATATATTGATAATCAAAAAAATTACCAAACGCCGCATAATTTGCTTGGAAATCATTCTGGAGGATGTTCTTTACAGCCGACATCATTTTTTTCCTTATTAAATAACATACCAAATAGACGCGATTTTTATCGCATCAATAGAGTGTGTGTTCAAAATGCTGCCAGAACTCATATTCCTTTAATTCTTGCAATGAGTCGAGCATTTATCAATATACAAAATCCCCTATCTGTTTATTATCCAAAGGAATATTATGTATATGATTTCAATGCGCATATGAGTCAGCAGCAGGGTAAAGATACTTTCTTGCGTATAGTACCTGAGGTTGATATAAAAGCACTTGATACCTTGTATATTGATCAAGGTATTTGGCTCAATATTGATAACAATACTATAGTTGCACCAATTATACTGTGTAAGAGGCCGCTGAATATATCAGTATATGGATTGCCTGAGGCATGGACAAAATTTATACTGCCTAATCCGGATGAACGTGGATATTATTCGCACTTGATTTTGCCTCTAGATTGGCGCAGGCGTACCTTAACAGAATGGGCTATACTTCTGGGTAGCGTATTTTTGCTATACAAATGCATTCTAAAACCATATGACATCTATGTAAGACAACCATATGTTTCTCGCGTAGAGGCAGAACAACAGCACAATTTTCAGGTACAGATGCATCAACAAGTGCTATCTCAATGTACTGATATGAATACTGCTGCATTATTTTTCCAAAAGGCACATGCCAAAAAGCCATTTGGTGATGCAAGCAAGCAGCTATTAACTGATATATTGCAAAAACCTGTAGATGCAAAAACGCAATTTTCCTATGATAGCATGAAACATATAAAACAGCTTATTAATACAACGCGATCAATAGAAAAAGAAACATTTGTGGGTATACCTATACGCTTGAAAGATCTAATAGTTAGTAAAGCTTCTGCTGTCTGTGGGTTTCTTATTCGTGAATTGTATACAATAACAAGTGCATGGGAGGCAGGATTTTATCAGGACGATATACCTAGATTTTGTTATTATAAGAGATATGGTCTTGAGATTTGTTCTTTTTTGGAGAGATCAATAGGGTTGATTGCTGAATTATTTGGCGGCGACCCTGTATGGTGGGTAAAACCATTACATAAAATTCATATGGAGTAATAACTAATAAAAAAGGACAGGTTTTGTTTCCTGCCCTTTTTTTGTATCATGGTTTTGGTTATTGATGTACTTCTGTTTCCGTTGGTTCTTCATTCTTTGGTGTTGATTCTGGATTTGAAGCATTTTGTTTATACAAGGTTTCTGCAACTTTGTATGACGCTTGTGTTAATTCTTGCGTTGCGCGATCAAGCTCTTCTTTATTTTGTGCATGTTCTTTGAGTGTATCTTCTGCCTTTTTGATTGCTTCTTCCAGAGCAGTCACATCGGCTTCTTGCATTTTTTCTTTATTTTCTTTAATTGTTTTTGATGCTTGCAGAATCATAGTATCAAGTTTATTACGTGATTCTACCAATTCCATTGCTTTTTTGTCTTCTTGTTCATGTTCTTGTGCTTGTTTTACCATGCGGTCAATATCATCTTTTGATAATCCGCTTCCGCTGGTGAGTGATATTTTTTGTTCTTTGCCGGTTGCTTTATCTTTTGCAGATACATGCACAATACCATTTGCATCAATATCAAAGGTTACTTCAATTTGCGGCATGCCACGTGGCGCTGCAGGTATACCATCAAGTCTAAATTGACCAAGTTGGTTATTATCTTTTGCAAATTTGCGTTCACCTTGTACTACGCGTATATCAACTGAAGTTTGGTTATCTTCTGCAGTTGAGAATACTTGCGATTTTTTGCATGGAATTGTTGTATTACGCTCAATTAATGGTGTTGCAATACCGCCAACCGTTTCAATACCAAGGGTAAGTGGAGTTACATCAAGTAACAATACATCAGTCACATCACCAGCAAGTACACCACCTTGAATACCAGCACCAACTGCTACTACTTCATCAGGGTTTACTGATTTATTTGGTTCTTTGCCAAAGAAGTTTTTTACTAGCTCTTGAACCTTTGGAATACGCGTAGAACCACCAACTAGAATAACTTCATCAATTTCAGATGTTTTCAGTTGAGCATCTTTGAGCGCATTTTCACAAGGTTTGAGTAATCGTGCAAAAATATCTGAGCAAAGGTTTTCTAATTTTGCGCGTGATATTTTAGTAACAAAATGTTTTGGTCCTGTAGCATCTGCAGTGATATATGGTAAGTTAATTTCAGTTTCAAGCAACGTTGAAAGCTCTTTTTTAGCTTTTTCTGCAGCTTCTTTGAGTCTTTGTACTGCCATTTTGTCTGACAATAGATTGATACCATGTTCTTTTTTGAATTCATTGATCATATAATCCATCAAAGTAGCATCAATATCATCACCACCTAAGTGCGTATCACCATTGGTCGATTTTACTTCAATAACGCCATCATTAACTTCAAGTACTGATACGTCAAAAGTACCGCCACCAAAGTCAAATACTGCTATTTTGCCATTTTTCTTTTTATCTGATCCATATGCCAGAGCGGCGGCAGTAGGTTCATTGATAATACGTTTTACATCAAGACCCGCAATCTTACCGGCGTCCTTTGTTGCTTGCCTCTGTGCATCATTAAAGTATGCTGGTACGGTAATAACTGCTTCAGTAACCTTGGTTCCTAAATAGTCTTCCGCAATTTGTTTTAATGTACTAAGTACGGCAGCTGAAATTTCTTGTGGTGCATATTCTTTGCCTTGTGCTACAATTATTACATCGCCATTTGAATGTTCTTTCACGGTATAAGGTACGCGGCGAAGTTCTTCTTTAATTTCGGCAAAACGGTGTCCAATGAATCTTTTTGCAGAAAAAATAGTATTTTCTGGATTAGTTACTGCTTGGCGCTGTGCCAATGTACCTACAAGGCGTTTGCCATCTTTGGTGAAAGCAACGATTGAAGGTGTGGTGTTATTCCCTTCATTATTAGGAATAACCTTGGCAGTATTTCCTTCCATTACGGTTACTACCGAGTTAGTAGTACCAAGGTCAATACCTATGATTTTTTTAGCCATATTTTCCCTTTGAGAGTAAGTTTTAACTTTTTTATTATTTTACTATATATTATAGACCTTTTTTCTTTGCTCTGTCAAATCCAAACTAAAAGAATCTTAGCCGCAGACACTAAGATTTTATAAAGCAGCCCACTCTAATTACTTTAGTCACCTACCACGCGGCCAGTGGAGAGGAGGTAAGCTGCGTCCGATAACGCCCCACATTTGCCGCCCCCCCCCATTACTCCGCCTCCTACCCCCGGCCCTGACGAGTAGCTCGAGATAAGGCCTATGGTGCAGTCGTCTCCGTTTAATAACTATATTTGCCTTTCGCCAGAGGTGCTTCTACATAGACTGGGACTGTAGAACTGGTGGAATTAGAGTGGAAACTGTTAGATAGGAAAGGTGGAATAGGACAGGTGGAAGGTGGAATTAGAGAAGAGATAAAGATTATGAATGGGTTTGGGTATGGGTTATGGATAGAATGGATAGATATGAATGAATATGTATATACGTATATAAGTCTCTTCTCATTAACACAAGAATTATAAATATACGAACCAATTGAACGTCTTATTACTAATATAAAACCAATCATAATTACAGTCTTGCCATAATTTTATAGAGATGAAAATCATATAGTCTTTGATATCAAAAAAATATCTAAAAGGAAAGGTGCCGGGGTGCCCTGTAATTAGTATTTTTGATATCAAAAAGTACCTTCAGTATTGAAGTATAAAAAAGTTCTTTTATCATTGAATTTTCTATTTTCATCTTGTTAAAATTAATAATAGCACAATATAAGAAGGGGGTAGAGAGTGAGCAAGCGGGGAGTATGCATATTTTTTGGCATACGGTTTTTGATATTAATAGGTTGTGTGGCTATGTTGGTATTACATTATAATGGAGAGGGAGATTTTTCTGCACAACCAGTATCAGAAAGTGCCGCTATAGAAAATAAACCAGAAGAATCAGGATCATATGATCTTCCAAAAGAAACGGAACAAGTAGGGATTACAGGAGTGCCGGTTATAAAAAGTGATTTAACTGGTGTCAGGAACTATGAAAAGAAATACCCACCTCTTATTGAAGCGGCCTATAAAGGCATATTGACTGGAGTACAAAAGGAATTAGAAGCAGGCGCTGATCCCAATATGAGGTCATTTGATGGGGGTACAGCATTAATGTATTCATGCCGCAATGGTGATGATACGGATCAAGTAAAGATCTTTGATCTTTTGGTAGACTATGGGGCACGCGTACGTATGTATGATGTGGCGGGTTATATGCCGCTGCATATAGTACCATTTGTGGTGGATATGAAAAAACGTAATTATTACCAAGAAGCCTTACTCAAGCATGGGGCGCGTATAGAAGATGCAACAAAACTTACTGAAAGTAGTGCAAAGGTTGAAGGTCAGATCCATACGATGCGTGCATATATGATGCTGGAAATAATAGTAAATAATTATGATCGGTTAGGGGTAGTAGATCAATTGATGCGGTGGGGTTGGCTATATGATGCCAAATTATTGGGGCGCATACGAGAGTACGCATATAGCCTTGGGCTTCGGTATATAGCAGACGAATTTGATAGCTATGAGGGGGTAATACCGAGTTTTAGAAGAACGGCACTATTGCCGTTAGAAAATAAGGCATTGCGTGATGCACTGAATAGATGGGGGTCAGGAGAAGGATTACGGGAAGCGGAATATGCGGATGAATATGGCATAGTGAAAGTGGGAGAAAAAATCGTGCCGACATATCATGGCATGACACCACTTATGATGGCGGTATTGAAAAGAAACAGCGGTTGGATAGAACGGATATTGAAGGAGTCTCCACAGCAAGTGCCAGTAAAATCAACCGATAGATATCAGCGGACAGCGCTCCATATGGCAGTATTACAGTACACAAGTGATATAGTGGGAATGCTACTAAAAACTGGGTCAAAAGTTGATGTGGTAGATTATCAGGGAAATACTCCTTTGCATTTGGTGGCATATCTTGGGGATATTATCGTGCAAAAAAAAATGACTCCGCTATTGATAAAAGTGAGCGGTACTTTAAATTATCAGAATGATCTTGGTGATACGGTAATGCATAAAGCGGTACGTATGCGAGATATAAACTATGTTGAATATCTGTTGAAGACCTATGAAAAAGATCTAAATATGAATATACGTAATAAAGCGGGACAAACGCCGCTGCAGCTTGCTGACAGGCTTGGATTGGCACAAATAGTGAAAGTGCTCAAGAAATGATAAAAAAGAATTGATACTATACTATTAAAAGTCGCTGGCTATATGGTGTTATTTCTAATATAATATAAATTCTTGATTACTGTAACTTTATACTATTATAATTAAAATTGAAGAATTAGAGACAAGGTAATGGAGAGAAACTATGAAGAACTATCTTATTGTTGTCTTGTGTTTGGGTGTATCGGGTATTAGTTATACTTCAGAAAAGCCACATTATGCTCCAGAAACGCCACAAAGTGAAGTATTGAAAAAACTTGCTGCTTACCGGAAAACAGCACAATTAAAGAAAAAAATGGGATATGCTAAAGGGGCGGCTACCGGAGCAACCGTATTTGGTGCTGCAAGTATGGCTTTTGCATTAGCTATAAAGGGATTAGGTGCTTCAAAACAAGAGGCAGCTGCTATGGTTGCTTCATCTGCATTGACTGGTGCATTATCGCTTACGCTACTTGAGGCTTTTGGCGGGCTCTCTTCGCCCGAATGGATAGCGCAACTTGAAAAGTTGGAAAAGGCAGCCGAAGATGGCAAGATTGATTCTATAAAATTCGCACATGTTGGCGGTTTTCCTGAAGATATAATGAAACAAAATCCATCATATGAAGGCATTAAGGGCGTAGAAGGCAGAATATATTTTTTATCTCAGCGATTTAATGATATATCTTCGTTGCACGAAGATGGTCATTATGAAGTATATCTCATGCCACAAGATGAGTATCTGGTTGATGTATTTTTATCGTTATTTGGTGATTTTAGTTCGTTTATCGATGAGAAGGATCCTTATTATCCTAAACTTTTAGCTATATTTGATGCCTTCAAAGAATTTTGGCATTTAATATCATTTATTATTATCAGGCCAACTCCTGGAGTATCAACTTCAGTATATAATGGTAAGTATCTTCCCCGAATTATTATTGGATTAAATGAAACGGTGGACCAAGAAACTGCACATAATTTTGTAGAACAATTAAAGCAATTACTTGTAGATTTTATAGCTGCCGGAGGTATAGGATACCATCCACGGTATAGTGAAGAAATACCAAATACCAATAAATTTATATATGCCGCATATGGTAGTGGCGATTACAAAGATACGCAAGCTGGCCAACAGGGATATGCATCAATGAAAAGTAAGTCTTGGTGGCGTTTTATTTCCCGTGATATTGAAGATATGGCATATAAATCTGAAGATCAACGAGTATCAAAAACACCTTGGCCAGAAAAAGTGACAAAGCCCACATTTGGGGAATATCTGAAGTCTAGATCTGTTCCTGGAGATATTATACCATCTCGTAATCCACCTCAGTCGTCTACAATGCAACCTTATGTGGATCCTACTATCAGTGGACCACTCATACAACCACTGAAAAAATGAAAATTCAGTTAAAATATTGGTGTTAATAGATATTTGAATTAACATCGATATTTTATTTTTAATATGAAATATTAATTGACTTCGATAATTTCAATTTATTATAATTTTATTATATATTAGGAGAATTTAAATGCAAAAGTATATCTTTTCTTTGACATTGAATTGTTTGGTCTTATCAATCATAAGTAATGCTTCTGAATCTCCTGGCGAAATACTTGCTAAATATAAAGAAATAGCAGAAAAAAGAAAAAGTATAGAATATAAACGTTTACTACTAAAAGGGCTGTTGGCGGGATTGGGAGGAGGTGCTTATAGTTATGCATTATCGACTTTTTTACCCATTCATGAGCTGCGAAATCAATATATAGCATTTGGCGCTGTATTTAGTGCGCTTTCTATTTTTTCTGCAGAAGTAATAACAGAAATTCTTAGCTCTTCGTCTCCTGAATGGGTTGCACAGATTAGAAAGTTAGAGAAAGCTATGCGCGATGGTCTTATTTATAAGGAGCGCTCTGCTGAAATTGGTGGTGTACCACAAGAGATACAAAATACTAATCGGGATAAATATAATATTATGAAAGATGTTGATGGAAAAACATATTTTTTTGCAAATTCCTTTCATGATATTGATCGTTTTGAAACCCAACATTATGAAATATATCTTATGCCAAAAGATAAAGAATTAGTTGATGTGTTTTTATCTTTAATAACTGGAGGATCCTCTATTTCAGCCTATTGGGGCGATATAGCATTTATTGTGATCAGGCCAACCCCTGGAGTATCAACTTCAGTATATAATGGTAAGTATCTTCCTCGTATTATTATTGGATTAAGGCCTTTTGTTTACCGAAGAGATGTATATAATTTTGTAGAGGTATTAAAAAAGCTACTTTCTAAATATGAAGGTATTGGCTATCATCCACGGTATAGTGAAGAAATACCGGGTACCAATAAACTTATATATGCCGCATATGGTAGTGGCGATTACAAAGATACGCAAGCTGGTCAAGAAAAATATAAATCAATGAAAAGTAAGTCTTGGTGGCGTTTTATTTCCCGTGATATTGAAGATATGGCATACAAAAATGAAGATCAACGAGTATCAAAAACACCTTGGGGGCTTTCTAAATGATGACAAAGCCCACATTTGGTGAATATCTGATGTCTAGATCTGTTCCTGGAGATATTATACCGTCTCGTAATCCACCTCGGTTGCCTATAATGCAACCTTATGTGGATCCTACTATAAGTGGACCACTCATACAACCACTGAAAAAAATGAAAATTCAGTTAATTAAAATTTCAATTAAAATATTGACTTTGTTGTCCCGGGTGAGGTTATAATTATAATAGAGAATATTATTTTGGGGAGATATTATGAATAAGTCGATCATACATATAATAATTGGATTAATTACTTTTCATTTGATAACACCATTATATAGCGCTGAACAACCAAAGCCGATGCCCAGAGAGCTTATTGAAAAGTATAAAATGATTGCTGCATATAAAAAGAGTGCTTTGGGAAAAGCCAAGCAAAATATCCGTAATTGGTTTGGAGGGCCGTCTGCATCAGCAATATCGGCATTTGGGGCATTGCTTTCTTCTTATGCGGCGACTGAAGCATTCCGAACAAGTGATTTTAGAATTTTTCTTGGAACTATTGCGGCTGCGGTAGCCACTACTTATGTAGGTGTTGCTCAAGCAGAGAAATTCTTCCAAGATCTTGCAGCAGACATGTATTATGCGCCTGATTGGGGTGAGGTTCTTGCAAAATTTAACCCAAATGACTTTGATAGTGTAGTGCAAATTGGTGGCATACCAATGGATAAACGATTAGATCCAAAGTATGCAGATTATAAAGAAAAAGAAGGCAAGTTTTATTTATTGGCTAAGGGATTTGATGATATTTCATCAATAAACAAAGATGACCATTATGAATTTTATTTAAATCCTGTAGGAGACAAAGAAAAAAATAAATATATATCCGATTTTTTTAATCAATTATATTCCCTTATAAAAAGTAAGCCACTACTTGCCTCAACTATAGCATTTATAGCATTAAGGCCAACACCTCATACAGCAAAATCGGTATGGAATGGGAAATGGTTGCCTTATGTTATTATTGGATTTAAACCTAGCGCTAACAAAGGACAGGCTGTTTTTCTATTATCTCTACTCAAAAAAGAACTTTCTAATTGGAAAGGTACAGGTAAGCATCCACGGTATAGTGAAGAAATACCGGGTACCAATGAACTTATATATGCCGCATATGGTAGTGGCGATTTCAAAGATACGCAAGCTGGTCAAGAAGAATATAAATCTATGAAAGAAAAACCGCAATCATGGGGGAATTGGTTTTGGAGTTTTGTATATAATATGCCAGAAGGTGAAGATATGGCATACAAATCTGAAGATCAAAGAATATCTACAGTACCAGCGCCAGGAAGTAAAGATTGAAAAAATAAACAATAGAATAATAAGATAAAATTATTACACAATATTGTTTTCAATTGTATATACTAGTATTACATTAGCAAAAACAATAAAAATATACCGCCTGTTTTGTAATTAATAATCATTCAAGGATTGCATTAAGAATTTAATTTTCTTTCTTCATAGTGCATCCTAAGTTGTGTTATTTGAGAGGTCCTATACTAATATTTCAATTAAAACATTGACCTTGCGGTATTAAGTTATTATAATTACAGTAGAATTATAATAACTATTTTGGATGTTATCAAATGAAGAAGACTATAGCTAGTATTATTTCTGGCTTTTTGATTGTATCTACTGTGTTATTACCTGTCGAAGATCCCGCATTACGTGAACGACAAAAATTAATTGAACATTATACAAAAATAGCAGAAGAAAAACACAAGCCATACACAAGTGGACCCTGGGGATTCGAAATTGGCATATCGTGGCATTTGGTATCATCCGCGCTATAGTGAAGAAATACCCGGTACCAATAAACTTATATATGCTGCATATGGTAGTGGCGATTACAAAAATATTAAAACAAATCAAAGTCAATGTATGCGAAAGGGTTTTTGGTTCTGGCAATCTGCTGAAGATATGGTATACAAATCTGAAGATCAAAGACTGCGCTTCGGGAAAATCAAGATTGATGTCCATACATCTCTCTCTCGTGACATTATGCCAAATTGTATACAATAGAGAATTGCATATGGTTTTTCTTGCTAAAATCATGAGTTTTATAGGTGAGTTTTTATTAAACATATATATTTAAATACATTGCATCATAATTGATTGCTTATAAATTCCATGATTCAATACATATTTGTGTAATATCGTTGATCCTCATTTGCGAAATTTTAACCTCACTGAGTGTGTATTATTTCAAAATGTAAAATAAGCATGTAGAAATTTATTTATCTGCTACAACTTGAGCGTGATCGCCAAAGTGTACGCGGTAAACAATCATACATAAAAAACTTATGCGTACCAGAGTCAATACAATAAGAAGTGACGTATAGGTCAATGCAGAACGCATATATAAACAACTTATAGCCGCACATATAACGCTTGTTTGTATATATATAATATAGGGATCTTCTTTTGCTAGTAAAAAACGCTCAAAAATATTTGATATAATACCCGCTAATTGCATCATGACATAAATACCAATAAGAGGCATACTATGAAAACATCCCTTTTGGTACATAAGTATGCACAATAATCCATATATACTCAGTGATCCAATGAATAATATAGGAATCATACTGGTATGAATGAGATGCAGAATCCTTTTTGCTGCACGAGCATCATATTTAATATGCGAAAATAATAGCGAGCTGTTTGAGCAATATATACGCTCTGCAACATTAATACCATTTTGAATCAGCGTGCTTGCACATTTCATACTTCCGGCATATATGGTACCAATACACGCAGCAGTCAGTGGTACTATATAATTACCAGAAAATATACTGTGCGCTATGCTGCATAATACCGCACGTATTTTGATAGTAGCAATAGGATGCCAATGTGGCCAGGCTCCATCTGTTGCTTTTTTGTAATGGTTATATAATAGTGTTGAAAAAAAAATACTTGTGCTACCAGAAATTACGCATAATAGTGCAATAAGCATACATGGTGTTAGTATATAGCCAAGACCATATAATGACCAAACCAATACCATATATAAAAGTATTGATGCAATTTCGATATGCGCAACATGATCAAATGAACGCATAGTCAATAATAAAGCCTTTATTATTTTTCGTAATACCTCAACAAAAATAACCAAACAACTTAATACAAAAAGGGTATTATATGTATTACCAAGTAGATCATAATAGATATAAAATCCCAGAAATATACTTATACAACCTATCACCAAAGCATGTAATGCGTGTACAAGTAATGCTGAGATTATAGAATATTTTGTAGGTAGAGCGCCTAATATACGACCAGTAGTTATATCATTACCCATAGTGCACAAAAGTGCAATGGTATATATACATGAAAGCGATACGCCCAAAATACCATAGTCAGATTGCGGCATAATTATAAACAAAAGAGCGGTATGAATACTTAATAATATATTAAATATTATTGTTTCATATGCACCCCAGCGAGCAGCACGTATAAAAAGTTGATTTATAGGAAAATCCATACCTATTTTCTGCAAAGAATATCAATATTATGGTTCAATCTATCATATTTATCATGCACATGCTATTTTAATCATTATGTGATGCATGTTGTTCTTGTTTGTCTAATAACTCTTCAACACAACTAAATAAATAATTATATCCCATTGTGATTAAAAATATAAATGACGAATATGCAGAAACTACGGCACATAATTTGTGTCCATGCATGGTATCTAATGCATTTTTGTATTGTTCAGTATTTTGACATACCATATCAATTAAGGCTGCTTTTTCTTGCTCGGGGGACTGCAGTACAGTATAGTGTCTGTGCTGATAAAGATTAATAAGTTCTGTTTTGAATTCTTTAAAGTCTACCGTAATGTGCGCTTTTTGGGATGCAGTATAGCTCATATATATGCTAATGCTGCACAAATGACTGATAGTGATGCCGGCACAGCTATGCGAGCTACTTTCCATATTTTCCATACTTTATTTTTGTATGATTGTGTTTCAGGTTGCGCCGCCAGGGATACACTTGTCCCTATGAGATACAAGCTCAGCAATAAACTATTATATAATTTCATGTTTAACCTCATCTTTTTTATCTGTATTCTCGGGACACAACCACTGTATACATAAAAAACAGGTAACACCCAGTAAGGCAAGAGCCGTGCAACCATATAAAATAAATGTATGGCCATTATATCTGATTGTTTATATCAAGCTATCATGTTTATCATCTTGGAACCATTCTTGTATTGCCATTTTGCGACATGTCATTTCTTCTTGCTCATTCATAAATCCTGCATATCTATAGCACTCACTTAAATTCTTTTTGAATATTTCAAATGCCTTTGCATCATGTATAGCACGTAGATTTCTCGCATTCATACTGGCATCAACACTATTGATCGCACGTTTAAAGCATATGCCTGATAATAAGCCAGCGATTGTTGCTTGTCCTAATTTTGCATACTGTTGTATATATGCAGCAGCCTTTTGACGAATCGACATTGACTTTTTTGGTTGGTATTCAGCGACTATAGGCGAAATAACCAATAGAGCACATACTAATATGCTCAGTTTTTTATTCATATTTTTATCCTAATTTTTGCCATATATTATAATAACAACATACAACATTTTGAATATATGTCAATTAGAACATAAGTTTTACAAGGCTAGTATCTTAGCTCTATTATTACCTTGTCAAGGCAAAGTGAAAAGTTCCGGTTTGTAGCAAAGTGATTAGTTCCGCTTTTCTGCCTCCACAACCGGCAAGGTTGGCTTCACCCTACTCACCATAGGAAACAGGCCTGTGGCCCATCGTTTGCTGTTTTCATGTACC
>DASZEX010000093.1:0-17696 GCA_035940365.1 Candidatus Babeliales bacterium
TGTATATGGTACTGTTATATATTATTTTTATTTGCCGTATAATTGCGGGGAACACCATGCATCAAACAAAATATATAGTATGTACTTTTTTTCTGACTGCGTTTTTTTCTATGCATAGTATGACAGTAGAAGAATTACAACAAAAAGATAACAAAACTATAAACAACTATCTTAATCCAAGCTATCGAAAGTATGTGCCTGATATACCATGGAAATCATTAGTTACTTATAAAGTTTCTGCTGATGGCCTAATACCTGGTGATACATGGAGGGTAGGTAATCCAGTAGATTATCATGATAATTATGATACATATGAAAAAGGGGCTTTCATTTGTGATCGCGGTGGTATTTATACCGCTACTCAAATAAATAAATTTAGTGAATATGATAAGCGTCCTAAAGGTTATCCATTAAAATATCAATGGGAAGTTACTGTTATCAAGCAACCAATAACCCCGAAAAAAGTATATGCGGAGCTGGAAAAAGATAAAGTTCTTATGGGTAATACGGGCAGACATGTAGCACCTGCTGATGGCGACTCACCTTTTGGTCGAGCAATGCGTGAATATATGAAACCTCATACATTCACCTTAGTTCGCTGTGGTCGTGATGATATTCTTGGGGTAGCAAAACGTGATAATACAGTTGATATATATAATAGAAATCAAAAAATACTTACTTGCGACTTTGATGATATTACTATAGCAGATATGCTTTTTTCCCCAAATATCAAGAATTTCTTTTTTGTATTAGGGGAAAAGTATCACCGTCGCTCTTCTTTAGATTTCAATATAAAAGTATCAGAAAAACAATTGATTAAAGTAACAATGAATAATAAGGACTATGAAGACTATGACATAGATGAAGTCCCTATACCAAAAAGACTTACCTATGATCCACTGACAATTAACCAAGACAATGATATTTCCCTTATTGGCTATGAAAAAAGTTCTAATCCACAGAATGATAACGAATTTGCATTTACTTTTACACAAGATCTGGAAAAAAAAAGATGTAAAACTCATCAAAATGAAGCTGCAGAAAAGTCATGCTTACAAGGTTGTTTCTCTCTGCAGGCAATATATTACACAAACAAAGACCCCATATCATCACTCTATCTTCGCCATTTTCCCCATTTACATGCGCTAGCACTAAAATCTAATAGATCTGATAAGGTTATTGATTTGCATCAAATACCTGATAAACACTTGGGTAGTCTTATAACCCGAGATTTAAATGACATTATTTCTGCATCTGAAGTGTACTCGCCTGATACAACACATTATGACCCTTTACTAAAAAAATATTTTTCTGAAGATTCTTTATTTCAATTGAAAATGCATTTGGTGGGATACTTGATTCAGTATCGCACCAATATTTCTGATGATAATCCAAATAATTGGACAAACTTAGTTGACCATTGGGACAAATTAATAAATATATATGATAGGGATAATTTAAAACAGCCGGTTATACTAGGTAATATAGCAGAATATTCTATTATATCAGGTAATACAGTGAAACATATTGTTACCTCCACCCCGTTGGGTGAATTATGGTATCAAACACACAATAAAGAACAAATTCTTATTTCTCCTATTGTGGAAGAGGTGGTGGAAGAAGCGATGGAACAAGAAGATGAGAATATAGATGCAAATATGCAACCGGAAACATCCGCGACTGTTACTCAATATAATAATCTGGTATTAATTCAGCAAAAATTAGATAGATTCAAAAAAAATGTATGGACTATTGCGGCCCTACCAGACAAAATGAAAAACCTGACAGCCCCACAATTATGTATATCCTCAGGTTCACTCTCTTCTTTTGTATCTCACCCAAACAAACTTGCAGGATTTATACATTATAGGGAAAAAAACAATAACAAAGAAGAATCACGTATTAAATATGTTAATCTGGAAAATAACAACAATACATATGAACTAAGCACAAAAAAATATACGCGAGGAATATTCACCAAAAATAACCAGATTGCTGGATATCTACGTCCGCAATCATGGCTGTGGTATATACCATACCTTCTATATCCAAAAATTAGCACATTTTATGCAATAGATAATTATCATGATAAAAATACAAAAAACGAATTGCATCCCGACGCATCTTTTCGGTTATTTAAAACACAATCTACTTGGCGTGATTTTTTTGGTCGATGCAAAGATGTGTGGCATATGATGCTAGGTCAGTTATAATAATAGTATTATTTTTTGCATATATATATGGGAAACTTTATGACATTACATTACTATATTTTTCTTAGTTTTTGTTTACTTGCCAATATATATATACAAGGTATGAATAATGTAAATTTAATTGCATTACAAAAACAAGATAAAGAAGAAATTCAAGTTTTTATTGATTCTTGTAAATATAAAAACGAATATGCATATGTACCGGAAGTTCCTTGGAAATCTTCAATTAACTTAGCAAAAACTAAAAATTCATATGAACCTGGTGACCCTATAAATTATCATATATGCCCTACAACTGGCAGCCAAGGATTTATAGATGGATTAGGTGGAATCTATACTGCTACAAAGCTCGGTGATGACCATGAAGATTATGCTCATAGTGCGCCACTAAACCAGCAGTGGCAGGTTACTATTATACAACCACCAATTACTGGGCACGATATATATACATCATTACAACAACACTTAGTTATGCAAAATCCATCTAGACACCAATATCAAGCTGACTCCTCTACTGCTTTTACACAAGCACTTAATGCAATTATGCAACCCCATTATCATACTATAATCCGTTGTGGACCAAAACATATTGCAGTAGCAAAAAGAAATAAAGAAATCAATGTATATAATAACAAAACTGGTCGGTTAACTAATACTCTATCATTAGGCTATTATATCTCGGATATGGTATTTGCACCAAAGAATATCTTATTTGTATTGGGCGCAGAATATAAACATGTTGGTTGTATGTATACAGAAATCTCAAAACAAACATTAGTTAAAATAGACTTACAAAGTGATAAACAAGATGCATCTATCACGATTCCCCGTGATCTTACTTATGATCCTATAATCATTAATGATCAGCAAGAACTATCTTTAATTGGTTATACTATAGAAGATAAACAAGAATTTGCCTTCACGTATGATCAAGATTTAAACCAAAAAAGATGTAAACAACATGCATATATTTCAGATACAGAAGATGGTATTCCTTCACTGGAATGTTCAACTGAATGCCATCAATTATATATAGACTTAAATGCGGCGGAAAACAACGAACCAGACAACGTACATTCTTTATTCTTTCTACGCCATTTTCCTCACTTGCATGCAAAATTAATAGATACTATGCGCAAGAAAAAATTATATAGTATTAATACCTATTTAGAATCATTATATATTACTGGTAATATAACCCAACAAAGACCTATACTTGCACACTTTCTAAATAATTTTATTAAAAATTCAGTTAATGAAAAAAATAAAAGTTTGATTTATGATAAAACATTAGGTAAATGGTTTAGTAAAGAAGATATTACTGCATATATTGGCATTACTGATATTATTTCTCATTATCGGGAAAAAATTGACGAAAAAGATCCAGCTAAATGGATAAATCTTAACCAACATTGGACTAACCTGCTAGAAAATGATACAAACAAAAAGCGATTACTCGATGAAGATAAAGATGCAGCCACATCGCTTATTGGTACTATTAACGGATACAAGATTTATAAAAGTCCATTGGGACAGTTATTTTGTCAAATAAAGGGTACAAGCAAATTTACATTGTCTAACGCTTCTTCACTTTTTATTAATCATTTAATCAAAAAAAACATACATACATTAGATAATGTATCAGATGATGATAAAATTAGCCTATCATCTCCTATTATACCAAGTCATACCTTAATGTTGGTACCTCAAAAAGTAATCGGTGAAACACGCTATAGTATTACGGAATTACCTAATAAAAAATCCGATAAAATCTTGGGGCAATCTGTCTATAAAAAAAATAGTTCTATACACTCTTTTATTTCGCATACAAACAAAAAAGCTGCATTTTTGAATCTTATAGGAAAAGACACGAATACATTAGTAAAGCCGTTTGTTTATTATATTTCTTTAGAAAACAATATTAAGCAAAATATATCTAGAAGTTCTAATGAAAAATTTACGCGTGGTATATTTACACAAAAAGGTGAACCAGCAGTATATTTACGGCCAAAATCACGGTGGGATTACATTAAATATATACTGTATCCCGAAACCAGAATATTCAAGGAAAATGAAAAAGAAAAGAAATTAACCTATGACTCTTTTCAGGATGATACGCGCATATTCAAAACACAATCTACGTGGCGCGATTTTTTTGGGCGATGCAAAGATGTGTGGTACATGATGCGAGGTCAGTTATAATTAAACTGATTCATGTATAATACCTAAACCAATACCATCATATATAAAGCCGTGTTTATATACTTGATCAGAATCTAATATATTACGTGCGTCAATAATAATAGGTTGCCGCACTAATGATGCAATACGTTTTAAATTAAGGTGCCTAAATTCTTCCCACTCAGTCATGATTAATATTGCATCTGCATCTGTCACTGCTTCATAGGCGCATGAGCAATAGCGGACTGTGGGAAACAATTGTGCCGTAGTATACATTGCTTTGGGATCATATGCAGTAATTGTGGCACCCAAATCTTGTAACTGTTTGATAACCAGAATAGATGGTGAACAGCGAATATCATCAGTGTTTGCTTTAAATGCAAGTCCTAGTATGGCAATTACCTTACCATTAACTTCTCCATTGAAAATTTTAAGCAATTTATTAACTGGCACCTTATGCTGCGTACTATTAGTATCTATTGCACCTTGTACCGTATGCATAGGTACTTGATAGTGTCGTGCCATATGAACCAATGCTTGTGTATCTTTGGGAAAACAACAACCGCCATACCCTGGACCAGCCTTTAAAAAATAAGGACTAATGCGATGATCAAGTCCCATTGCATATGCTATGGTATGCACTTGCGCACCCGTTGCATCACATATATTAGCAATTTCATTAATAAAACTTAACTTAGTAGCCAAAAAGGCATTGCATGCATATTTAATAAGTTCTGCAGTAGCAATATTAGTGACTATACAAGGTACACCAGATGTAAGTATCGATTTATATATCATATATAATGCATCATAGCTTGTGTCCAATTCAATACCAATAACCAACCGATCTGGTTCCAAAAAATCATGCACGGCAGAACCCTCGCGCAAAAATTCTGGATTAGATACTATGCAAAATAAGTCTGGATCAATATTATGCACATTTTCTAAATAAGTTCTGATTCTGGCACCTGTCCCTACTGGTACTGTACTTTTGATAACAATTACAAGATGTTTATGTATAGTTTTGCCAATAGAATCAATAACTTGATATAACGCATTCAGATTAACTGATCCATTATCAGCCGCTGGCGTTCCTACTGCAATAAAAATAATATCAGCATCATATATTGTTTGTTCTATATCATTACTAAACAATAAACGTTCTTGTTCAATATTGCGTATAACCAAAGTCTCAAGATCTGGCTCATATATAGGAATAATATTCTTTTTAAGTAAATTAATTTTAACATTATCAATATCAGTACATATAACGGTATTACCACACTCTGCCAGACAAGCACCGGTCACTAAGCCTACATATCCGGTACCAATAATACCAATACGTGGATTTTCTATGGGTAAAAATTGTGATCGTATTACTGAGTTACATTGATAGCTACTTGATAACGTACTATATATATATAAAATATGTACTATCCCTGTCATCAATACTATAAAAAAATTTTTATATGCCATAGCGTTCACCCCTCATGAATGAACGCTATCAAAATTATTTCAGTTATAGCAATATTACTTTATATATACTTTATCGATTTCCCATTGATGATGAAGTACTTGTAAATTGCGCACCAGTTGATTGTGTACCAGTTTGTGTACCCATAGTACCTTGAGAACTTGGCTGTCCCGCGGGTTGATTTATTTCAGTACCATAACCATATCGATGACGTGAAAGCATGTATCTTTCACCGCTTTGGCCTGTTGCTTCTGTACCCGAGCTAGATGTTTGATATTGACCTGGTTGATAATATTGTGATTGTTGTGTTGGTTGCACTGATTGGCCTTGCTGATATACACTGGGTTGATATTGACTGCCAGTCGGCTGTCCGGTAGTTTGTCCTGGTACATATGTTCCAGTCATACCACTTTGTGCAGCACCAATAAAGTCTTGGGCTGCTTGGCTTAACCATGATAGATTCTGCGCACCTGGTGTAGTTCCCTGACTTTGGCCATACATCGTTTGACCACCTTGCCCTGGTTGTGGACTTGTTTGTTGACCGGCCGTCTGGCCTCCCATTTGACCTGTCATATATGCAGATTGTGGGGAACCTATATATTGGCTACCTGATTGATATTTAACTGGTTGATTATATTGGGTTGATTGTTGTGTTGGTTGCTGCATTTGAGCACTTGTTTGACCCCTTTGTTGTGTAGACGGTTGTGTAGATGATTGGGCAAATGGTTGTTGATTAGTACTCTGGTATTGATTTTGTGCTATAAGCCCATATTTACCTGCAATCTCAGCTTGACCTGATTGCTTGGTAAACTGGCCTTGGCCCAATGCTTGACTAGGATATTTTGGTTGAAAATAATATGGTTGTTGATCAGTACCAAATGCCTCATGGCTCAAACCTTTAATATCATATTGACTTTGTATACCGGGATCATTTTCAAATCGCGCCTGCATGAACATACTACTGCATGACAATGCAATTGCAATTATTTCTCGCTTCATGATACTTCCTCCATATTTTTATGCACAAAGCACCGGACTTAGCCGGCGCTTTGTTTTTGTTTCATGTATAACGTATGTTTTTATTAGTCTTCATATTCTGAATAACCATATGACCCGTTATTGTCAGGTGCATACTCTTTTGTTTCTTTATATTCTTTTTTATGTCCATAATGTTTTGGCTCTGAATGGCTTTCAGAATAACGACCTGTTAACCCACCAAGTGTTCTTTCAACAGGTGCAAAATGAGTTCGTGTTTCTCCTTCTTTAGTTGTGTATTCTTCATGTAAGAGACCTACAGGTTCTGGGCTTTCACTGTAGTCTTCTCTTTCTTCATATGGCCGAAAAACATCGCCAAAACGAGCCTGTACTAATGCACAGGTACTTATTGCCAAAGCAATAATAGATAATTGTTTTTTTAACATGATATACCTCCATTTTTTGGTATTTATATTGGTATTATAACTATTGCTATCTCTTATAGCATACCAACTAATAATTTCACATTGCAATAATTTATAAAAATTATAATCATATATCCGCAAAACCTGCATTAGATCGGAGTTTTACCCCCAATAAATAGGGGATATGATAATGAAATATGCATATCATAAAGATTCAGCTTGAATTTTTTTATATAATAGATATACTTATATCGTGAGGTTATTATCATAATTAAATGCATAATGAGGATTCTAAATGATTATATCAAATACTATAAAAGCATGCATGTTGGCTATTGCCATAACTCAGCCTATTGCAACATATACCATTCCTGACTGGCTGCAATCAACTGGTAATTATATGAAAAATACAGCAACAGCGCCGGTTACTATTCTTTCTGCTACCATTGGGAGTATAGGCTATATAGCATACAAGTGGCGTATGAATAAATGTTATCAAGAAGTTCACCGCGCAATAGGATTTGGATGGGCAAAAGACACGCATGAATATAATGGAAAGAAAATCCATCAACATGGGGATAAGATAAAAATAGCAGATGAGCAAATATGCCTAGTACATAAAGAAGAAACTAAGTCAGCTGATAATCTCGTTTCCCGCATATATCATTCCTTTTTCCCTCGCCCCTATGCCAGAACATATACATTCGACGAATGCCGAGATGAATATGCTCGCTTGAATGGACCTTCCTATTCATCCATGGACTATGAAAAAGCTATTGATAAAATTAAAACAAATGATTCATGGGACGCAATCATTGCAGAAACTAAAAAAGAAGAGTTACCAGCAGGCATGGATTATATTAATTCTCTTCAACCTAAACGAGCACCTAAAAATGAAACTGATACGCAAAAAATAGAGAGATTACAACAATTCATGCGGTTTAAAGAGAATCAAAAATATGAATATGATCTTATTCAACATTTAACAAAAAATAAAGGGTTCTCTCATGTTGATGCATTAGAAGTTAAAAGATTATACAAAGAATACTCAGAAACAAGGCATGAACCAGATGGTGTCATAATCAAAGAACTCATATCATCAATTAAAATGAACTTAAACGACAGTAAGCCTTTGCAAGATCGTGTACGTAAACATGAGAATGGATCAACTTCGATTGAAGATATACCATTAGAAGATTGTTTAGCATATATTGCTACAGAAATAAATAAGTTAGATGATCCAGGAAAACCAGGTAGTTTGAGTAATGCTATAAAAAGTGATTGTGTAGCTGGTTCTATTTCTAAGGAGCAGTTTGTAAGCTTATACTACAAACGCGATGCATTGTATTTTTTGCACGCACAATATTGGGCTGAAAAGAATATTAATAAATGGTGTAAAGGCCAAGGTAGTAATATTACCAAGGCGGATTTTTTGGGATTAGTAAATGATCGTACCCCAACAAAAAGAAGCGAAGAATAATATATTTTATTGGCATTCTGATGTAATCCTGCATATGCTAGGTGAAGTTATGTATTGTATGAGCGCTATATATTGGAATTGCCATGCAACAACAGCTTCACCACTTTCTTGCTAATAAAGCATTTAATCTGCGCGTATTATCATTGCAAGCATCGGCCGCCGCAGGTTCTGGACATCCTACTTCCTGTTTATCTGCTGCTGATATTGTATCAGTTTTATTTTTCCATGTTCTGCGGTTTGACCCACAACATTTTGAACATCCAGATTCAGACCGTTTTATTTTATCAAAAGGACATGCATCTGCTTTATTGTATGCAGTATGGGAAGAACTTGGCATAATAACCCATGATGCATTGATGCAGTATAGACAGTTTAATTCAATACTTGAAGGTCATCCCACACGCCGCTTTGCTTATACTGAAGCTGCAACAGGTTCATTGGGCATTGGTCTTTCTATTGGAGTTGGCCAAGCGCTGGCTGCACGCATAGATAAACGTGATTACACTGTTTTTGTGTTACTGGGTGATGGTGAACTTGCTGAAGGTTCTGTGTGGGAAGCTGCTGAACTGGCTAGTCATAATAAGCTCAATAATCTTATTGCCGTTGTAGATTGTAATAGACTTGGCCAAAGTGAGCCAACCATGGCAGCACATCATTGTGGTATGTATGCAAGCAGATTTTCTGCATTTGGCTTTTACCCTATAGAAGTGGATGGGCATAACATTGATGCATTAATTGCCGCATTCAATCAGGCAAAACAAAATACAGAACAACCCACCGTTATTATTGCCAAAACATTCAAGGGATATGGTATTGATGGTATTGAAAACCAAGAGGGCTATCATGGCAAAGCACTCAGCAGTAAAGAAATAGTCCCTATTATTAATCAC
The DNA here is from genome assembly GCA_035940365.1 of Candidatus Babeliales bacterium. Lineage (GTDB taxonomy): Bacteria > Babelota > Babeliae > Babelales > Vermiphilaceae > DASZEX01. The sequence continues at coordinate 9,639 of DASZEX010000093.1, forward strand.
ATGAAAAAACGCTTTGCTGACGTTGCAGATAATCCTGGAACCTATCAATGGCAACCTGCAAAACTTCCTGTAATACATTCCAGTACTAAAAATATGCCAACTCATATAACAGTACCGCCTTCCACCTATAAAAAAGATGAACAAATAGCAACACGCAAAGCATTTGGCACTACACTTGCCAAACTGGGTACTGCATCTGAACATATTGTAGTGTGTGATGGAGATGTAAAAAATTCGACCTATACACAAGATTTTCAGAAAATGCATCCAAATAGATTTGTGCAATGTTTTATTGCCGAACAAAATATGGTCAGCATGGCAGTTGGTATGGAGCGGCGGGGCAAAATTCCGTTTGTTTCTACCTTTGGCGCATTTTTTTGCCGAGCCCATGATCAGATACGTATGGCCGCTATTGGCCAAAGTACATTGAGACTTGTTGGTTCACATGCAGGAGTTTCTATTGGCCAAGATGGGCCATCCCAAATGGCATTGGAAGATATTGCTATGATGCGTGCATTACCAGAATCTATTGTGTTATATCCAAGCGATGCAGTCAGTGCACATGCATTGACCATCTGCATGACCAATTATCATGATGGTATTAGTTATTTGCGCACTACACGTATGGAAACGCCAGTTATTTATACTATTGATACATCATTTACTATTGGCGGTTGCAATGTATTGCGTGAATATAAACAGGCTACTGCATGCATTATTGCTGCTGGCATTACTCTGCATGAGGCACTCAAAGCACACGATGAACTAATAAAACAGAATATATACATAAACATTATAGACTTGTATTCAATTAAACCTATTGATGCGCAAACCATTATACAAATAGCTGTGCAAAGTAATAATCGCATTATCACCGTTGAAGACCATTATGCACAAGGTGGTATTGGTGAGGCTGTACGATCTGCGCTGGCAGACTCTGAATTATCTATAACATCATTGGCAGTATCAGCACTGCCCCGATCAGGCAAACCTGAAGAATTACTCGCCTGGGCAGGCATTGATGCAGCAGCAATAATTAAAACTATTTGTTCATAATATATTTATAAAAAACAAATTTATTGACTATCAAAACATGATTTATGTATAATGGAATTAAATAATGCCACAATAGCTATATATATTGATATTTTATAATTTTGGGTGAGGAGAGGAAATGAAAAAAATATTTTATTTTATTATTTTTGTTACTATTTTTGGTATTACAAAAATGCAAGCCATGGTTTGTTGGCAAAGATTTGTTTTTTCACGTACTATTGATAAAATTCCTAAAGGGCATGCAGAACACCTGCGATCTCATCCACAATATAGTATGCGTATTCAGGTAGAAAATGAACCTAAACATATCACTATCATACAGGATAGTGGTTATTCAGTTAGTGAAATAGAAGCTCAATTAATTTCAAAAAATACAATACAGTTTAATGTAAATGATGCTAATGGTTATGAAGAAGATGCATGTGGTTTTATTCATCGTAAAATATATCCATATACAATAACAATGTATGACGAAGAACTTCACAATGCAATGAACAATATATTATCGCATTATACTGATAATATAACAATACCTATTAAACTTGAAAAAAATAATCGGATGACTCGCCTGTATAAATTAATTAAACAAAAAGAACACGATGCTCATGAACCTTATATTGTATATGAATAAAAATATACATATATTTTTATATGTTATGTCCATTGAGTAATGCACTGTTTCATATACTGTATTGGTGCATATAACCATGATAATGGTTTGGCCAACAATGCAAATGATTGCAGCGTATGCATATAGAAAAATCGAGATTTAATGAGTGTATACCATTTATATATAAAATTTGGTTTATACGTATGAGCTTGTTTTATTTCTTCCGGAATTTTGCTTTTAGCCACATTTTTCAATTCTTCTATAAGGTGATCAACGCTGTTGGTTCCATGTTCATTTGTTTGATTAGGCTCAAGTGAAATAGTTGCCAGATGCTCAAGTGGCAATAGTTCTTCACATAATGCTGCTTCTTGGTCAGGATCAAGCACATCTTGCTGATAATGATATCTTTTTATCCATGGCATGAATGAAATTATAGGAACATTCATTCTTTGCTCACCTAATGGATTAATATCATTCGTATTATTCATTGGTACCCATATCCTTTTAATTAAAGTATCGCGATATAGAGTAACCCAATCTCTATTGCCACCTTTATATAATGCTACTGCTGCCCGTGCGCAATCTTCTGCTGAATACTTATCTGATATATTGGAATCTGTACGATACACACCCCGGCATTGATTAAACGTTTTTATTAATGCTGTTATCATATTGCTTGTCCATACCAAATCATTTTTTGGTGTAATACAATAGAGGGTAAGGGGTATGTCATACCCTCTTATTTTTTTCGTATCTTCTGTAATTGTTGCCATTCTATAGAATGTTTCTTGTTTAACTATATGACCATGAGTACACATATCTCTTTTAAACGTAGGTACATAGTTAAATTTTGATAATGATATCATATTACTATTTAATAATGCTCTATTACCAGCAGACGGATTCAAACAATATTGCTTTCTTGTAATATTTCCATTCGAATCGATTATCATTTGATCACTTGGAGGGGATACGTCTTCTTGTATACAAAAATTGTTATCTTTGTCAATCTGTATGATATGATCAATAAAAAACAAATGAGAACATATCCAGTCTCTATGCCTCCCATTTCTGTCTATATAATGTATTATGCGATTTCTACACACATTAAAAGATTTTATATCAGGAAATGTGAAGCTTGATATTAAAAGTCGACTGGCATTGATATCTCGACAATAATGCAATGCCACATTCTTTTTATTAGTATTATCCAAAATACAACTCAAGTCTTCTAATGCATGTATTGCTTGTATAGTAATGTTTTTGCAATTTTTATCCTCATGATCATTTTTAGCATTATATTTACCTTGTATTAATAAGGGTTTGCTTGGATTATTGTTATCTTGGACAATAGCAGAAAATAATCGGCAAAATGGATTCACAGTAACTGAATCAGGTTTAATCCAAAAGGTTTTTTCTGTTTCATCTGCAGATAAAATATCCTTTGCTGAAAGCAATGTACACATAGTCTTATCAATATGTATTGAATGGGGAATAGTCATAAAATTATTTATAATAGACTTACGTAAGGAATTATAGTAGTTATATTGATGGGTATATATATATGCACAAACCAAACCTAATCTGCTAAGTGACCGCTCATCCAAAAATTCATATAGGCACGGTATAACATCTTGTGGTAGTTCGGTTAATATATTATTGTGCATTTGCCGTATATATTTTTTCTTTACTAATGCCTTGTCTTTTGTATCTTCCATAGCCGAAATAAAAAATGGACATACCATTACACAAACCAAATATGATAACATATATATGCTTCTATAGAAGATGATTATTTTTCTACTTTGAAATTAACACAAATAATAACAAGATAATAATGACATTTAATATAAGTTTAATGATACACACATAAAATGCAATCTATTGGCTATTTATGATAAAACAAATACTATTACTATTATTTGCCTTTTTGTAATGCAACTGCATAATTGAAGGGATAGAAGTAATTATGCCATAGCGCATCACTAGATCCGTATTCATTATCGCACATAAAATAATCTACAAGCACTTCACGCAAACGGACAATTTCCTTTAATCTTCCTTTATGTTTTTTATCTGCTATGGTCAAATCAAGCAAATCTAATGCCCGTTCAAATGCTTGCTGGCTATATAGGTAATCTTTTTTCTGCCTACCTTTAATTGCTCTTTCAATATCCATACCAATATTGGCTAATTGCTCAATAAGCGAAAGCTCAAACCATCTACCCTTTGCCAGCTCTTTGTGTAAATAAGTTCTCATTGTATAAGTCTTTTTACTATGGATGTTATTATTTTTTGTACCTCTTTATTTTCAACAGATCGGCTTCTATTTCCTTGTTGTGGCCTAATATTTATCATTGAATCAAACTCTAGCCAGCCTTCAGTCCCCATTTTATCAGGATAAATATTAATGCCCCATAAATGTTCTTGCTGCGATCCTTGATCCAATAAAAGAATTTCCTCATCGGCATGCAATTCTGCATCTACAACCATTATATTCTTTTCAACATCAACCACAGCTTTCACTAAACCTCCATACATTTTTTCAGACATTTTTTGTAATTCTGGTATAGAAATTGATGTATGTACTATTTGCATATAGTCCCTTATTATATATAACATAATATTAAACTAATAATGATATTTGATCAAAACAAATTAAATAGATTTAACACCAACCATACCATAATTTTTTTATTGATGCGTAGAGCCATGTTGCTGATTTAGATAATAATACAGACATTGGAAAAGATCGGATAAATAAAAAATAATCTTTTAACAAAAAGCTCCATTTGGAAATAACATCATGTTTAGTATTTGATTTAATATTCATTGGAAATAAAGAATCCACATGAGTTAAAAATTCATCTATTGTTTTTTCCCCTTTTGGCGCTTCAGATAAAAGTGAAACATTGGAAAAATTATCGGATGGAATTAATTCTTCACATGCTGTACTGAAAATCGAATTAGTAATTGAATAGACAGGTTCACCATTGTTATAGTTAATAACCTCTCTTCTATGACCGCAAAGGTTTATGTCATATCTATAATCATATTTTCGCCATAGTGCATTAACTAAATCATATCTGAAGCGCTTGCCCAAACAAATATTCCCGCCCCTATAAAAAGCAACAGCAAGTTCAGCATACTCCTTTGGTGTTTTTATAGCGTTATCACTTAAGTACCACTTGTATATAGTGCCAAAATAATTGTTCTGCTCAAGATAATCATAGGGTTTATCAATACAGTATACTTTTTTAATATATTTTAATGGCTTATGTTCTTTTTTTGAATTTTTGATTACAGAACAGGCATGCATATCATAGGTCTCGCTTATCAATGTTTTTGGCGCTTGAGTACATATATAAAACCAAAACGATGGTATGGCATACATTTTTTCAATTTTATTAGTTGCATGCATGTATCTTTTTTCTACAAAAATACCCTGATTGTCTATAGAAATATGATTTAAAATTGGACCTGGCCATTTATATCTATGAAGATCATCCAAGTTTCGTCTACAAAAAAAACAGAATCGATTAAAAGAACAATTTTTATGTCGCGTATGTTCTATAATATCAAAACCATCTTCAGAATTGGGAAAAACACTATACGTATTATTAATAAGTTCCGATTTTCTTATATGCTTATGACTTTTTTCATTTATTACATGAAATCGCCAACTACTCATATCAGCACGTTGACCGTTTATCGTGCGAAAATCAGGCTTCGACATAGTAACTAATAGCTGAGTTTTGGAAACATTTCTATAATATTGTAGATCAGAATATTTTTTCTTAACATCAAACTCATAATCATCCCAATGTGTATTACCAGAATGCGTCATATACTTAGAATCAGTACACTGCATTAATAAGCAATAGCTTGCATCATCGATAACTATCTTTGTTAAAACAGAAAATGATCTTCCAAACGGTGATATAACAAGAGAATCTAATTGTGGAATAAGCAAGGGTTTCATCATTTCTGGCATACATTCAGGATTAGCAAGATTATTTGCTATTTTTTTATGCAATAATGCATAATATTCTCTACTGTATTGATCAAATACAGTACTGGTACGTTGTATTCTGCCAAGCGATTGTTCATCAAGTTTATTATATATATAAAATATAACATCCTTTGGAATCTGCATAGTATAGAGAACCATTTTCTTTGCCATAATCCACTATCGGTGCAGTTTCAGATTGCATTGCTTTTATGTTTATAGGCAAACATTGAGCCAAAATATGAAATACAAAGAAGAAAAACATACCGTTATATGTCCTCATATTGTGGCGTATAATAAAGTAAAAAATAACAAAAAAGATGTAATCTATTTTAAATCAGAAAATATAATTTTCAAGATTTTTCAATACGAATAAGCAATTGTTTTTTGCAGGTTGTCAGCTCTTCATGCTCATTGTAAGCATCATTCATAGCCTCAAGCAATTCTGGCAATAAACGCAGAAAACAATGTAAAGAAAAGTCGGTATGGTTCAATGCCCAGCCATTTCTTTTTATCCACGCTTGGCGAATGTTTGGTGCTTTATCAAATCTTCGATCAGATAATGGTAGCAATTGTTTTTTGCATGCAACTACAACACCATCTGCATTACATACACGACAAACCCATTGCGGTGCGGTAATTTGTACCATATCAAGGGGCGAATAAAAAGAATAGATTCGTTTGAACATACTATTGCGGGCACAATTTTTTGTTTCACATTGTACAGGACAAGCGAATAATATAAGTTCATCAATAGTTATATGATGTTCTTTTTGCGCATTAACTCGCGCCAAATTTAATGCTACATTTGCCCCATGACTATGACATACAAGACGGATTGCAGGTTTATGACCATGTTTTTGCTGGTAGTCATTAATCAGTTTGAATAAACTTTCATGCAATATATCTGCCGCTTCTTCGCGTTCAATACTTTTGAGTTTACCCGACCAACAAAAACAATATACTGTTTCATAGGGAAAAAAATCAGCACATTGGTCAGCAAGTGCTTTCATACGTTTGGTAAGTTTATGATGTGCCGGAAGCTCATGTAAAGCCTTCAGTCCGGGTTGAGCATTAAATGCTTTCTTATATAACGCATCAAGCCAAAATCGAGTCCCATGAATCCATACGGTCAAAATAGGCTCAATTTGTTTACATTCCTCAGGTTGTATCTGTTCAGATGATGATCTATAAACTCTTTTTTTTATTAAAGATGAGCGGTGCGTACATGCAGGCACAAAAAATAACACAGTTATAATTATACCCAGTATAGATGTATAAGTACTATGGATATTCATACTGGATCTCCCCCCTATATTCCCTTATACTTATACTGTATGGAATATAAGGAAGAAGAGTCAATGATGCACATTCATGCAATTATAAAAAGGAATGCAAATGAAGAAACATTGTTATATAACATCTATCTCATTTTTTGTTGTTGCATTCACCTTATACGCCATGGAAGATAATTCTTATTTGAATTATCAAACTTTTTTAACTAATAATACAAAGTATCCATCTATTATATTACAACAAGTTGATACACACTATCTTACCCAAGAAGATAAACAGTTTTTTACTGATCTTGCAGGAAATTTTACTGATTTAAAAGAAATGTTTGGTTTATCTATAGCAGTTATGATAAAAGGCATCCATACTATTAAACCGGAAACACTATTTGATATACTACAAGCATCAGAAAAAGAACGCACTTGCAAAATGCCTGAAGGTCAAAAATATTTTTATAACTGGATGATAAAAAATGCTGATACCTACACTCCTATAGGAACTTTATCATTAGCAACCTATACCGACCCTCTTCCCACTACTGAATATACTGACAAACTTTTACTGGAATTAGGGCTTATACTTGATCCTTTATATCGCAATCAAGGCCTTGCATCCCATTTTGCAAGTCACATAGTTACATGGTTACAAAATGCCCCTCAATTTAAACAGGCTACTTTTTGTTTTAATACATTACCAACAAATAAAGGTACTCACCGTCTTGCAGAAAAATTAAATTACCAGCATCTTGTTACTCGCTCGTATGAATTAGATTTTGGATTATTTAAAAAGACTATAACGTCTGATTTATTTTTTATTCCTAAACAATAGCTTTTTTGGCGAACTATTTTAATTGAAATTAATACATACATAATTAATGTCTAATTTCTTTTTTATCATTTATTAGTCTGAAGGAGATGCCGAAAAACAGTATTATACGATAGAATCATCGGCATTCGTATATATAATATTTTTCTCAGCCTTTGTACCGGCAATCATTCTCTGTTCATGGGTTTCACTCCCTGCATAGATATAGGCACATTCATCTGTAAAAGAACATGCTATAAAAGTATATCCAAGACCCCCTACTGCT
>DASZEX010000094.1:0-6099 GCA_035940365.1 Candidatus Babeliales bacterium
AATAATAGCAAAAAAGATTATGTCATTATTCATTATTTTTTTATGTATATGCATGCATACATTAGCACAATCTATGGATATTACTATTGTAGATGAACAAAACAAAGAAACATCATTGAAATATACAGCAGATCAATATAGTTACAGCACCGCACCATTGACTATACAACAAATACAAAAACATGTAGCACAGCAATCAGGCCTTACCATACAAAAAAATCATATAACCAGAGCGCTGCAATTTCTGGCGCCATCTTCAGATCAAGAAATTATTAAACCATGCATGCTTGGCCAACATACTACTGCAGCTGCACTCTATTTTGCTGACTATTGGGATGTGCCACGAGATATCAAATACCAATTGGGTAGCATTATGTTGACGAATGGTTATATGAATCTTGTATGCAAATATATTGCCCAAACTAAAGAGCAAAATAGTCATGTAGTAACTTCACTTATTCCTTTTATTAATGCTAGCGGAATACATGCATGGCCTTACTATATAGAACAAAAAACCCTCAAACAGATTTATAATACTATGTATGCATCTGATGAATTTCAAGATTTAATTAAGCGAGTCACTCCAAAGAAAAACTGGCTAGATACGTATACATCATGGATACCATTTAGAACGCCTTCTGAATTTACTGATGAGCACTTGGTACGTATTAAACAAGCGGCTACTGAATGGAAAAATTTGCCTATAACGCAATTATTTAATGCCTTATGTCCCCGTGATATAGATACATGTTTGTACTGGCATTTCATCCATAGGCCACTTTCACAAGAAGAAAAAGGTACAAAGGGTATAATAGCAGATATCCTTGCATCAAAAAATACACTATTCGACAGGGATGAAACAGATCCCTGTATTTTTTCAAGAGGAACCCATATGTTTACACATATTCCGTTAATATATATATCTAACATATTAGAACCACAAAAAAGTATATGGGAAAATAACAGCTATGATATATGGTACATTGAAAATTCTATTTTCTGTACCCAAGACACAAAAATTTTAAAACTATCACATGATCAAACATATACACAGGTAAATTTTTATCAGTGTATATTATCTAAATTACCAAAAATAGAAACTCTCAGAACATGTGCACATCAATGGACTTTTCCCAAAAAAACGTTTGAAGATGATAATTCTATACACAAAATTCTAGCACCACATGCATATAAGGTCACTGATGTTACTTATCATATGTGCCACTTTGGTAAAAAAGAAGCATATCATTTCATGCCTTCCTATTGGCCATGGCTCAAATTCAGTAGCTTCCTATTATTTTCCGGATGTACTATTGCCGCAATGTATTATTTTTATAAACAAATGCAAACGGATATAAGCAACCAAGAGACGTATATAGCAAGTCAGCCTGCTTATATACAAGAACAGGTTTTGCACCAAGTAACTCCGCAAACTGCTCCTCTCTATAAATATGTTATAGAGAAGAATTATGCACATGATATACCATTTAGGCAAACAATGCACGATACTATACATACTATTAATCAAACTCCTGCTTGTAATTCTGCACATATTAGCCATCAAGATTACCTGGACATAAGCAATAGTATAAAGCCTTTATACCAGTATTGGACCAATGTGCCTTTTAGTGGACGATTCACTGGAATACTCAAAATGGCCGGTACATTGCTATACGGCGGTCTTATATCTACTATACAATGGTTTCGTTTTAGGTATGGAAGCCCAAGACGGGATGACATCGATAGCAATTTTTACCTAGGCAAGCCTCTTTTTGAACCCTTATTACTATTAGAAACACTCTTTGGGCTTAATAAACGAGATACAATTATCCAGATATAAAATAGAATACCCCACTTAGCATAGAGTAAACTTTTTTATTATAACTTATTGACTTTCTGAAAATTTTTGATTTAGTATAAGAATAGGCTGACTTTTGAGCGATTGAAATTTATATTGTATCCTCTAAGCTATTAAACCATTGAAATAGGTAATACCATAACCGTATATGTAGTATGAAAAAATTATTAATTGTAGAATCTCCCGCAAAAATAAAAACAATTGCCAAATTTTTGGGTAAAGAATTTCGTATTATGTCCACGATGGGACATATAAAAGATCTTCCTGCCAAAAAAACAGGTGTCAAAATCAATAAAACTATTGATATAGAATATGTACCTCTTGAAGGCAAAGAATCGGTAATTGCCGATATCTGCAGAGAAGCAAAAAACTCAGATATTATTTATTTAGCGCCAGACCCTGACCGAGAAGGTGAAATTATTGCTTGGCATGTACAACAGGCAATAAAAGAAAAGGTTAAAAGCCCAAAAGAAATGTACCGCATTACTTTTAATGAAATTACCAAACCTGCCATACTACAAGCCTTGAAGGATGTATCAAGTATCGATGAAAAACGGGTGGCAGCACAACAAGCTCGTCGTGTACTTGACCGCTGGGTAGGATATGAAGTGTCTCCTATTTTGTGGAAAAAAATTAGTAAAGGGTTATCAGCAGGTCGTGTGCAATCTGTTGCGCTACGTATGATTTGTGACCGAGAACAAGCAATCAGAGATTTTAAACCCGAAGAATACTGGACTATTGAAGCTGACTTTGGCCATAATAAAGATCTTATACCAACTGCACTCACGCATATTAAAGATAAAAAAGCAGACATTAAAAATAAAAAATCAGCTGATGAACTGGTTAGTGCAATACCAAAAGAATCGTATATCATTGATTCTATAACTGACAAAGAACGCAAAAAAAATCCGTATCCACCATTTATGACCAGTACACTGCAACAGGCAGCATATAATCAACTTGGCTTTGCTGTAAAAAAAACTATGCAACTTGCGCAGCAATTATATGAAGGTATACCATTAGAAGATCCTACTAGCCCAATAGCATTGATTACCTATATGCGTACTGATTCTTTGCGCATTTCTGATACTGCACTTGATCAGGTACGCTCATATATACAGAAACATATAGACAAAGAATATCTTCCGGCAAAATCACAGGTATATAGTGCAAGCTCCAAAGGCAAAACACAAGATGCCCATGAAGCAATAAGACCTATTGATGTTACTATAACTCCCCAGCATGCAAAAAAATATTTAGATAAAGATTTAGGGCGGTTATATGAACTAATATGGAAACGTTTTGTTGCCTGTCAAATGAAAGCTGCCGTATATGCACAGCGCAGTGTGGTTATTATTGGTGGACCATTTACATTCAAAATTACTGGTTCAACCTTAATATTTGATGGTTTTTTATCAGTATATAAAGTAACTGATGAAGAAGAAGATAAAGAAACAAAAGTAAAATTACCGGCAAATTTAAAAGAAAAAGATCCCGTTACGCTGCAAAAACTTGATCCAAAACAACATTTCACTCAGCCTCCCGCTCGATTTACCGAAGCATCATTGGTCAAAAATCTAGAAAAAGAAGGTATAGGACGACCAAGTACGTATGCAACTATTCTAGGTACTATTCGCACACGTGCTTATACTACCTTAGATGACAAAAAGCGTTTTGTACCTACTGAACTTGGTATGACGGTAACTACTATGTTGGTTGATAATCTACCAAAAATTATGGATCCAAAATTTACTGCCCATATGGAAACTGATCTTGATAAAATTGAACAAGGTGAGATGGAACGTGATACATTGTTGCGAGAATTTTATGAAACATTTCAAAAAGATTTAACTCATTTTAGAGGTACTGATGGCGGCAAACAACCAATTAGAACCAATATCACGTGCCCTTCCTGCAATGAAGGAATACTCGTAATTCGTTTTGGCAAAGCCGGTGAATTTTTAGGTTGTTCTCGCTTTCCTGAATGCTCATTTACTTCTAATTTTAAACGGAATGAACAAGGCGATATTGAATTAATTAAAGCAGAAACGCCTGCACTTCTTGAGCAAACATGTCCAAAATGTGGTAAACCATTGCGACAACTGAAAGGAAAATTTGGTACTTTCATTGCTTGTTCTGGCTATCCGGAATGTAAATATATCCAACAGAACAAAGCAGGCTTTACCTGTCCATTGTGCACAAAGGGAGACATAGTAGAACGTAGTTGGCGTGGTGGAAAATTCTGGGGATGCAGCAACTATCCCAAATGTAAATTTGCGGTATTTGATCCTATTGAAAAAATAGCATGTCCTGACTGCAATTGGCCATTTATGATAGTTAAATATTCAAAAGATGGAAAACCAAGCTATGTATGTGCAAATAAGGAATGTCCAAGTAATAAGCGTTAATCAAAAGAGGCATCTAATGAAGCATTATAATTACCTCCTTCTGCATTTGTTACAGCGGCGGTTACAACGTTACCATAGTTGTCAACACATGCAGCATTCACAATAGTCTCTGGCGCGGGATGGTCATTCGGTTGTACAAACCCACGATAAGAGTTAACAAGGCCTATAGGAGGATAAATATTATCATTAAATGCTTGTGGCGCATCTGCAGTATTATTAGATGATACGGTACCAAACATCTGATAACCAAAAGTAGTATTTTGCGATGCCACATTATATGCTAAACGAATACGCCGGCTTGTTGTAGTATTCAAAATTGGTATGAACGCTCCTATATTCCATGTTTTGTTTACCGGAGCACCACCTGAAAAATTAGCTTCTGCCTCTATATTATTAATACGATAACCATATAAATTACCTTGTGCTAAGTTATGTGTTAATGTTGCTCTGTCTCCACCATTATCTACTAAAAATCCATTTCCGCTACCATTAGTATGTCTCTGAGAAGTACAATAGCTAATTGATGCATCAGGTTGATTTATATTAAAGCCAGTATCTCCGTTGTTTGAAGCAAGGCAGTTACGCGCCACAACCTCCGGAGCACCTATTACAAATCCATTGAATGTATTATTACTTCCTATACAATCAATTATCTGGGCTTCATTTCCACCAGTGGTTATAAAAATACCTTGCGGACAATTATACACTTGGCAATTTTTAATCAGAACAAAACCAGCCTGAATAAAAATACCGGGATTTGCTTTATTTTGCACTGAACAATTTTCAATAGCTCCAAAATTAGCGCCAGTATGAAAATTAATACCCCCACCACCCGAGTCTGTTTCTGCGATTGTTGAATCAATTTGTATGTTACGTATGGTAACTTTTTCTGCAGATATAGTTGCAATAATATTATCCGAATCAATTACCCCATTTTGAATAATACAATTTCTCCCATTACATACTACTGCACCGGTCGTTGCTGCATTAGTATTTGCAACCGTACGTTGCATAATATTATCATTCAAATCAAGCACAACGTCATCTGAATCAATTGTTATAGCGGTAAACCCTGCAGCAACGCTGTATGATACTGAATTAGCCAAGCAATAATGTCCTGGAGTAGTAATAGTAAATGGTACCGATGTAATCAAATTAGGACAGCACTGCGCACGGTCAATTAATGAAGTAAGTACATCACTCACTGATAATAACGTGTGGTCAACACAACTACAAACAGCATCAGCTACTGAAGCTGCTGCACTATCTACGCAATCACATATACTAGCTTCCAATGCATCAGCAACAGAATCGGTGTGTGTATTGACACAGATACATACAATATCACTAGTGGATTCAATTTTTGAAGTAAGTACATCACTAATAGAAAGTAATGTGCTATCAACACAACTACAAACAGCTTCTGTTGTTGAAGCAGCAGCATTATCAATGCAATCACACACTGCATCAGCAACTGATGCAGCCGCTATATCAATACAACTACAAACAGCGTCAGACATTGAAGCCGCTGCAATATCTACGCAATCGCATATACTAGCTTCCAATGCATCAGCAACAGAATCAGTGTGTGTATTGACACAGGTACATAATACGTCACTCGTTGATTCTATGGTACTTATAGTTTCATGGCAGCAAACCTCAAGAGTACTACAACAATCTTCCATTTGGCTGATAAGAATATCTAAGCATGTGCCAATACGGCTAGTAAGCCGCCATAAATTTTCGCCTGGAATAGGAGCCACACAAGGTTCTGCATGCAATGTTGTATTAAAAAACGTAGGTATTACCATGCTTAAAATAAGAAATACATAT
>DASZEX010000095.1:0-1863 GCA_035940365.1 Candidatus Babeliales bacterium
TACAGGTAAACTGACTGATAAATCTAAAACATTCACTGCAAAAATTCATATTTATTGAATAAATTCATAATGTCATTGGAATGGGATTCTCATCATAGCACCCCTTTTGAATATACAAAGTTTTTGTGTTTTTTTTTGAAAAGTGGACTGTTTTATTTTTTGGCCATTAAAAATATTGACGATTGGTGCTTTGTATGGGTATGTTCTTAGTTAGTTTAGGTCAATAAGTATTTATTGATCCTCAAACAAGATGACGATTCCACAAAGATAACTATATGGAATCGCAGACTCATGAGTCATCACATAGGTGTAGTGATTTTCTACATGAAATCCCTCCTGAGTCAAATAATTCATCACGTCTGCATGCAGTTCACTTTTAAAAATATGATCATACAGAATGACAATTCTTTCTCTATGTTCACATTGATGTATTTTTTCACGTATTATTTCTTTGATGTATTCAATACAATTTTCATCTGGGTATTCAGCTTGCATTTTTCTCAATTGATCTATTTCACTCTTAAATGACATGATGATAAATCCCAGTGATATCCATATCATTTTTGATGATTCAATTTTTTGGGGGGAAACCCCATACCCCCACGAGCCCCCCCTTCAACCTCTATATTATCAATTAAATAATTTGATTATTTTCATAGATTTTATAGGTTATTTATTAAATAATAGAATGATACCTAATGTATGATAAATAGGATCTGAATGTGCATAGGGGTAATCTTCATAAATGTAATCTTTCACGCAAAATCCCTGTTCAACCAAATAATTTTTGATACACTGATGCATGTTTTTATTAAAACATGCATCATACTTGATACAACATTCATTTGCACACGGATACTTATGAAGGTAATTACGTATTATTTCTTTGATGTATTGAATACAATTTTCATCTGGGTATTCAGCTTGTACTTTTCTCAATTGATCTATTTCACTCTTAAATGACATGATAATGAATCCTAATGATGTCCATATTATTTTTAATGATTCAACTTTTTGGGGGGAAACCCCCCATAGCCCCCCTCCAACCTCTTTATTATCAATTAAATAATTTGATTATTTTCAATGATGTCCATATTATTTTTTTCACACAATAGCGACCATGATTGACTTTTGTTATATGCAATTCAGGATATTGAATTTATTATAGTCATATAATGAAATATGAAGAATAACCGTTTTAGTTCATCATTTATCTAGACTTTCATTTGTTAAAAAATATTTCTGATTGTTGTTGTATTTTTAAAAAAGTATATAATATATATTATAAAATGGATCGATGTCAATGTTTAACGAAACAAAATATGCCATGTAAAAATCGTCCTATACAAGGATCCAACTATTGTAGCATGCATCAACAATGTATGACAATGGCTCCCAAGAGATCAACGACTATCAATCAACCTAGACCTCCTGTAACAAAGAAGCCATCAACCACGTCAACTTCGGCTGCTGAAAAGAGAGCTGCCTCTGTCGGACGCAAGGGCCCTGCCGTGAGTGCGACTTCGGTATCAGTCGGAACGGAAATGATCGGTAATGATGGGCTCCCATATATTGTCAAATTGCGACAAAATGGTTCACAATATTGGGCTAAGTGTAGTTTTAAGGGTTCCGATTGTAAAACTCAACAAGGAGGTAATCCCATGTTGGCGGCTTTGCCCACTTTGAGTGAATTAGCGATTCCAGTCGGCCTAACCGCGACTTCTTACATTGCACATGATTACTTAGAAGAGAAACCCAAACAAACAGGCGGATATTGCAGGAATTCGAGACCTAAAAAAAAACAAACCGGAGGTCAAAAGGGTGGTAATCCCTTTTTGATTAAAGCCGCCAGTGACTTAATTG
>DASZEX010000096.1:0-6706 GCA_035940365.1 Candidatus Babeliales bacterium
TTTCCATATGCCTCCTCTAATTCGTAAGATTGTTTTATTACTAAATCCAACCTTATCCGATTTTTGGAGGCTCTTTCTATACCTTCCGACACGACATTTCTAATGTGTCTCTAATACGACATTATCACAGTGTCGTGACACTATATACATAAACCAGTTGACAAGTTGACAAATTGTATACTTTTGATATTCTATATTATATAAACATGCTAAGTATCCATTAAATTGGATAAATGTAAGACACACAAGCTCACTGACATAAAAGGGCTTGCATGCCTTTCTGACTAATGGTTTTATTTAGGTAATCGTAAATAGGAAAAGGAATACTATGATATACAAATCTTTTATAGTTCCCGTACTTTTGTCATTTGGCATAAGTACTGTATACACGCCAACACAATGTACTGAAAATCAACACAATGCATGGCAAATGGTCAAAGATGAAGTACGTTTTTTTGGTAATCTCATGAAAGAAATTCCTATACCAGCAATAACTGGTTTTTGTGCAACTATGGCAGCTTCAGCAATATTAACACAAAGTTATGGTATAGCAAACAATCAGAATGCTTTTACTAAACTTATTGTGCTAGGCGCAGCCGGTCTTGTTGCTGCATATGCCTATTACTTGCCGCACCGTATAGCAAAAATTCTGATAAAAGTATGTAATGGTAATTATAGTGATGTAGACTTTAA
Organism: Candidatus Babeliales bacterium; assembly: GCA_035940365.1. Lineage (GTDB taxonomy): Bacteria > Babelota > Babeliae > Babelales > Vermiphilaceae > DASZEX01. Next base: position 694 of record DASZEX010000096.1, read on the forward strand.
TAGCATTGCTTTTTTGGCAGCACTAACTACCTTTGCAGCATTACATCACGCAAAATAATAAAAGAATACTTATGAATAAGTTATTACTAACTTTATTGATTCTCAGTGGATTAATGCTTAATCCAATACTGTATGCAGAGCAAAATACAAAAGAAGAAACAGAATGTACAACAGAAACAAATAGTATTCCAGAACGAGTTTCTATAGGTGCTCAGCTATTACCTGAAATTAAAAAACTAGCGGAAGTAGCTACTGCAATTGGTACGGGTATACTGGCTTATGAAGGGACATGGAAACATTTTTGCTACTTTGCGAGTGGGCCAGTTATTTCACGAGAAGGTAAACTAGCTTTTTCACCAGACCAAGCCTTTGGGGCAGGTGTATATACAACCATTCTTCTTGCCGGGTCTGCTGTTATGTTTTATCTGTTACAAAAAACGCCAAAAGAAATTATGAAAATGATCGGTAGAAACTATGATGTATTGACCTTCAATACTATTATGGGATTAACCATAACTAATCTTTTTACCCTAACTCTTTTAAATAGTTCAAAAAAATAGGAATTAATTATATGATACATAACAAAATACATATATTAGCCCTTACTATGCTATGTGGTATTGCTCCATTATATGCGCAAGTAGAACAAGACAAAAAGCAAAATCCATCGGTATGGGAAATAACCAAAGATGAATTGAAGCATAGTGCAAAAATTATAGCTGCTTTTAATGCGGGTATACTAAGTGGTGTAATTGGTCATTTAACTATTCATACACTGCTGTCTAAATCTTATGTAAACTCTAAAAATTTCTATGAAACACTGCAAACAGTTATTGCAATAGCTGCAGGTTCATCTGCTTGTTATTTTACCCTTGCTATACCTAGGATTATTATGCGTTGTTTACATAAATCCTATAACGCAAAATGGGAACTTGCCGAATTGGCAACAGCAGTAACTTTGACCGGTGTAGGCATTCAATTGTTATTATATTAATATATAAAAAAGAGATTAAACACATAAAACTCAAGGAGTTCAAATGGCGGTACAAAGTTTTGAATTAGCATGGATCAGTGTTTCTGACATTGCAAAAGCTAGAAAGTTTTTTGTCGATACATTAGGCATGAAGATTGTTTCTGATCACTCAGAATTCAATTGGCTAGAAGTTGAAGGCCAAAATGGCGGCGCACGTATTGGTATTGGTTCATGTGGCGAACAAAGTCCACTCAAACCAGGCAACAATGCTGTTATCAGTTTGACCGTTGATGATATAGTAGCAACCAAAAAAATGCTTGAAGGCAAAGGCGTTACTATTATTGGTGATATCATGGAAGTACCTGGTCAAGTAAAATTACTTTTGATCCAAGATTTAGATAAGAACCTTATTCATCTATGCCAAAAAATAAGCTAACGTAATTTATTATTATTTGCTTTGTTATCAGGAACAGTGGTTTATACATACTGTTCCTGATTTTTTTATGTAGGTAACTGATCTTTCATCTATTTCATTAATGTTCATTAACGCCATCTTGTCAGGCATAGTATGATATCCAAACATAATTAATACTCATCAACTTGTTCTATTCAATTATCATATGATATAGTTAATCATATTATTAAGGAATGAATATGCATATCATATGGTACATTATAGTATGTATGACGCCCATGATAACCCAAAATATGGAATTAAAAATAAACACAGATTCTTATATTTTAAATGATGATACTCAAGCAGTAAAACGGCTTGATCTATTAAATGAAGAAGACAATGAACGAAGTAAGTCATTTATATGCCAACTTCCTATTAAAAAAGATTTTCATATATTAAGCGTAGGTGCTGGTATAGGAACTATGGAATTATGGATGGCAAAAGAATTGATACCGCTTGGTATTATGCATATTACTGATAAAAGTAAAAAATTTTTAAATATTGCTCAAGAACGTGCAATACAACAAGATATACATAATGTATATTTTACTCATGTAGATGTACATACATTATCTACAAATCCAAAGTATGATCTTATATATGCTCGCTACTTATTGCAACATGTACCAAATGCTACCGAAGCTTTGAAGAAACTTTGTTCAGCATTAAAAACGGATGGGCTTTTGATTATAGAAGACGAAGATTTTTACCAAACACGCCTAGAACCATATCATCCTATTATGCCCGTAATAACTAATGTGGCCCAAGAGATTGCCTCTCTATATAAGATTGATTTTGGTATTGGACCAAAAATTGCAAACTTAATACAACAGCAACCCGGTATGATTATTAAAAAAGAAATAAATTTTGAATCAAAATCAGGAAAACAGGGTGTCCTTTTGCTTAAAGATACTATTGCCGAAACATCTGAAAAACTTACAAAACAGAATATACAAATAAATCATATTCCATCAATTTTGCAAACATTAAATATTCTTATAAATCAAGATTATAGTATCATAACCTGCAATTATCAACTTTGCGCAAAACGTGTTGTCTAATAATTATTTTTAATATCTTTCAACATCCACTCTTTTAATACCTCTTTATCCTGAATAGAATGCCTTAATTGCAATTCATATGCGCGATCTAAAAGTTTGCCGATATGCGGGCCAGGTTGCATACCAAGATCTATAAAATCTTGCGCTGATAATAAAGGAGGTTCTGGTTCATATAATACACCAACTTCTTTGGCTTTTTGTATAAACTGCAGTACATGCTCATCATCAATAGTAAGCGGCTCATGGCTTTCTGCATTGCGGCCACGCCGATCTGCCGACGCTAAGTCAGCCAAAAATCTACTATTTGCTTTTGGTGAAAGTTTGTATGCTAATTTTTTATAGGCAGCAATTCCTGCATTTTCTTTTGCATATATACCCGGTTCCATATGATATTCTACTAATAGTGCCGCCGTATCTATGATGCTTTTTTTATTGGTAATACATTTGAGTAATGATTTTGTACGTGCAATTCCTGCCTGAGCATGTCCCGTTGATCGCCACCGATCATCTTTCCATACCGTCACATCTTGTTTGCCCAAATCATGACACAATGCCGCATATAGTAATATTAATTTTTTTTTCTGGTTTTCATATGATTGTGCAATATAAGCTGCTGCATCCAGTGCTTGCATAGTATGCTCAAACACATCGCCTTCTGGGTGAAAATCAGGACGCTGTGGTATTCCAATAGTGCCATACAAATCTGGTAAAATTTCTTGGAGCCGGCCAAGCTTGGCAAGCCAGCGTATACCCAGTGATGGCCTGCGAGATTTAAGTAATAATTTTTCAAATTCTTGTTCTATGCGTTCACGTGATACATGGGATATATCCATAGTTTTGCAGACATTATGCAGTGCTGGATCTACAGTATCTTCAAATCTCCCTATAAACTGCATTACGCGGTATAACCGTAATGGATCTTCCACAAACTTATGCAAATCAGGTGCACGCAATATTTTATTTTGTAAATCACTATATCCGTTATAGGGATCAATCAGTTTTTTGCTATGCAAATCAATGCCCATCGCATTTATAGTTAAATCACGGCGTGCAAACGCATCTTTGTAACTCATATAAGGATCAATATGCACTGTAGGTTTGCGGCCAGCACTATCAGACCGGGGCAATGACCAATCAATGGCAAGCCTATCTATTTTATATACACCAAATGATGAACCTACCAAGCGAACATTCCCACATTGAGATAAAATATGTTGAACCATTTCTGGTTTAATACCATATACTTCACAATCCAAATCATGAATCGATGCATGTAATAAGAGATCTCGCACTGCTCCGCCCACTAATAATACTGTGCCGCCATGTTCATGCATGTGAGTTACTATAGATACAAGTATAGGGTACTGGTGATATATATTTTGGAGTAGCTGTTCAAGTAATATAGGCGCAGCTGTAGACTTCATAGTATAATACCTTATATAGTAATATTAGAATATATACTAAAAGGGGGAATGTATATGGTAGTATATGTATGGACAGTCGTAGCTTTGTATAGTTTTTATGTACATGCATCACCATTTGATACTATTACTTCTTGGTTTGGCAAATATCCGTATGAAGAAGTTATATATAAAGAATATCAATGCAAACCAAATCATTTTTATTCATTAATTATAGATCAAACACTCAATGGTTCTGTGTCTGTAATTGGCTGGGATCAACCACTTATTGCCATAACTGCTACCAAAAAAGTAAGTAAGGAAGAAGATATGCCTATACTTGCATTATCTATGCAACAAGAAAACGAAAAGGTAGCAATAACTACTGGATATAATAAAGGCACCAAAAAACCACAAAAAGCTTGTGCATTTGATTTGAATATTTTTGTACCTGAAAAAACCAAAGTTACCATTGATAGTATTAATAATGTTGAAGTACATGATGTACTTGGTTCAGTCGAAATTACGACCGAACAAGGTTCTATTACTGCTGGCAATATCAATAATACATTGACAACCCATATTGATATGCAAGGTACTACTACGCTCGAAAATATTAAAGGATCTATTAATGCAACTAGCATTGCAGGTGATATTATAGTAATTAATAGCTATGCAGGAGTCACCGCTCATACTGATTATGGTAAGGTAAAATTACTCTGTGCTCATACACCCAGCGCAAGCAGTATTGACCTAAAAACAGCGTCACATGGGGTTATAGAATTACTGTTACCAGAAGATATCCAAGCAACCATTACAGGAACAACCAATAGAGGAAAAATTGTCTCCAGCGTACCTATTACTCTCAAGCCGCGCACTACGATATTGAATGCAAAAACATACAAACGTATGCCAAAAGAATTGCATGGTATTATTGGGCAAAAAGGAAATGCTGAAATTAAGTTATCAAGCGCTCGCGGCATTCGCATTGCACAAAATCAAACAGCATAATTTTGTGGATGTTTTCTTGTAATATCTTTATATTTTCCATTTGCTTTCTGTGCCCATTCATCCTTGCTCATACATTGAGCAATAAGGGTTTGATTTAACATTTTATTGTTATATATGCTACTTGCAGTACCAAATGCTGCGCATAATACTGATTCTTTTAAAGCGAATTCATCTTCTATAGTAGTGTGACTTTTATTTACAGCTGATTTAAGAAAAACTTTATCTTGCTTAAGATCATGAGCCTTCATTTCATATGTTACAGGTATATTTTCTTTGGCCTGTTTTTCTCGCCATTGCTTTACCCTATCGGTTTCAGCTAATTGGCGGTCTTGCCAAAATTTTTCTTTCCAATATAGTGTACTGACTTCATTAGCTTTTTGGGTGACTATTTGAGCATCATGAGTAGTTTCTTCAAACATTACTATCCTTTTATATATCGATATTTCTTTAATTATAATACATATATTCGTAATATTCATTGAACAATGTATTTTAAAAAAACGAATATAAAAAAAAGGAAAGTAGCTCCATTGTATAGACAATAGGAGCTACTGGTTATTAGCCTAATGCATCTAATATAATTTCAATGCTTATTTTACAGTCCACGCTTCTTCCACCATTCGTCTGTTAGAAATTCAGCAGGTATTTTATTTTCTTTTTTTGCTTCCCATGGGTCTTCAATCCCATAGTCTTCTTTTAATATTTTAACCCATTCATTGGTAAGTTCTTTGCCTTCATTATTTTCAAATATTTTTCTTTCTCTTTCTGTATTCTCATCTATGGCATTCAATATTTCTCGCGCTTGATTAAGCCATTGATGAGCTATATCTCTCGGTACAACCCTAATCAAATATGGTTTATAATCTTTTATCCATTCTTCATATGATATAAAACTTGGTGTTTCATCTGGTTCACAAAAATGATATTTGTAATGAGGCGTAATTTCAAATATTATATTTCCATCTTTATCACTCACCTTACGCAACAAGTGCAAAAGTGATATAATTTAGCTAGTAAGTTTTAGAAAAAGCAAAAAAAAGGAAGCAAGACGATGGATCGGGCAATGTTGGATATATACGTTGATTATCTTATTTGCTCCACTTCGTATACA
>DASZEX010000097.1:0-40985 GCA_035940365.1 Candidatus Babeliales bacterium
AATTCTTTGAATGTATTAAATAATTGTTGTTCTTTTTCAAGTTTATCATTAAATTCTTTCAAAACTTCTTGTTTCGATGATGGCAACTGTTCTGCTACAGATTTTTGCATATACATTCCTTTTAATTTTTCATCCCATTCATGTTCTATACGTGCAGTAACCTTTTTGTCATAAAAATCTTGCTCTATCTTTTGCATAATATTATTAATCTCCTTGTGGAATTCCTCTAATGCTGATTGTGGATTTGCATAGGCATGAACCTCAAAATTCTCATAAATTTCTTTATTAAATACATCCAAAAGCTTATCTGAAGTTAATACTATTCTGTATTGAATTTGATTAATATCCGTACTAGTGAGTGCTGGCACTTCCTTACTATATGCTTGCATAATTTTTTCAACGTTACTGGTTTGGCCTTCAGGTAAACATGCAGTACGTTTTTTCCCGCCTGGAAATGATACATACGCACATTTTTCAACAAGACTTGGATCTTTAAATACCACTTGCAACAAAACCCCTGATTTTAATTGTTCATTTAAAGCATGAACATGTTTTAGCAATTCTTTCTTGTATGAATTAACATAAAAACCCAAAACGTCATATTTGGCAATAAATTCTTGCATTATATTTGAAACTTCACCAGTTTTTATTGCTATCATATTTATTTTGCTATCCCAATAATCTAACGTACATGAGCCATAATTACCAAGATTACTGGTAATTGCTGGATTGCATGATAATAAGAATTCACGGTCCCTTATATCATCAGTAGAACCCTTTGCTATAAATTGTTCTCTTAATGTTTTTTCTTCTTTACCTTTGCTAATATCTCTTTGTCTTAATAAAAGTGGTATTTTTGCGGAAAATTCCTGATTTTCAACTAATTTTTTATTAAGTATCGCACATTGTGTATCTATATAATGAAGTCCATAATATATTGGTTGTGTACTATGATATAAAACAGTATAACCTGCATCAAAAAACTCTTTTTCTTTTTTAATAATTTCATCAATTTGTGTAAAATTTAAATTTCTTAATTTTGGAAGATATTTCATCATCCCTATCATTCCAGGATGTTCAGCTAATCCATATGTTAGATGTGCTTGTGTAGGGGATAATGGCTTGCCGGCTTTTTGCAGCTCCTGTACATGTTTTTCATGTTCTTCTTTGGTTTTGATTGCAAATAATTCTGAGAGTGATTGATAAAATCTTCGTGCATTCCAGGTGCCCAATGATGTTTTAATGCGTGATAGCCATGATGTTGGTTGTTGTATTGATGTGCGAGGAATATATGATGCTCGCGTTATAGGCATTGATTGAATTTGTACTTTGCGGCTTAATGTACTGAACATCCCATAACTCGTATGTACAGATAAACATACAATAAGCACATAGAACATATTATTATAACAAAACATATTGCATTCCCCTCTTATTAGAAAGAATACAGCATTATAATCCTATTATTCAATAATTAATGCAATTTAATGAAAATGATTTTATAATTCTTCTGATGTAGATATAACTGGCTCAATAGTTTGACCAAACCGCTTGCGATTAAATTCTTGAAATTTTTCAAATTCCAATTTTAGTTCTTTTATGCGAACATTAGCAAGATTTTCTTCTTTTTTAAGTGCTTCATACTTAAAGGCTTTTTGCCAGTCTTGTTCTATGCGCATAGTAACTTCTTTACTATTAAAATCTTGCTCTATCTTTCGCATAATATTGTTAATCTCTTTATGGAATTCTTCTAATACTGATTGTGGATTTGCATAGGCATGAATTTCAAAATTCTCATAAATATTTTTATTAAGTACATCAAGCAGTTTATCTGCTGTTAATACTACTCTGTATTGAATTTCATTAATATCCTTAGATGATAGTTCAGGTTTTGCAGTACTATATGCCTGCATAATTTTGGCAATATTACCCGTTTGATCATTTTGCAAACAAACATTCCTTTTTCGACCAAATGGTACCGATGTATATACACATTCTTCCACGAGCCGTGGATCCTTAAATATTAATTGTAACAAAATGCCCGTTTTTAGATTTATGTTAAGTTTTTTAACACTTTGTTCAAATTCCTGTATATATGTATTAGTATAAAAACCAAGGATATTATATCGTGCGGAAAATTGATAAAAGGCTTTTCTAAGCTGGTCAGCATCCATTGGATGTATATGATTTTCTTTTCTTTCCCAAATAGAAAGGGTACATTCTCCATTATCATTAAGATTACTCATAATTGCAGGAGAACATGATAAAAGAAATTCTCGTTCTTCCCAATCGGACGGACTACCTTTTTCTATCAATCTCTCACGTGTTACCTTTTCTATTTCCTCACCATATATTAATTTTTTTTGTCTGAGAATGAGGGGTAGCCTTGCTTGAAATATTTTAGTCTCAACCAATTTTTTATTAAGTATTGCACACTGTGTGTCTATATAATGCAATCCATAATATTCAGGTTCTGTTGCATGATATAAAACGGTATATCCACTATCAAAAAATTCCTTCTCTTTTTTAATAATTTCATCAATTTGTGTAATATTTAAATTCTTGAATGTTGGTAAATGTTTCATTATTACTTCTAATGGTTTTTGTTCCGCGGTAAAAGCTGGCTCAGCTAATCCATATGCTAGATGTGCTTGGGTAGGTGATAATGGTTTGCCGGCTTTTTGCAGCTCTTGTACATGTTTTATATGTTCTTCTTTGGTTTTGATAGCAAGTAATCCTGAGAGTGATTGATAGAATCTTCGTGCATTCCAGGTGCCCAATGATGTTTTAATGCGTGACAGCCATGATGTTGGTTGTTGTATTGATGTGCGAGGAATATGTGATGCTCGCGTTATAGGCATTGATTGAATTTGTGCTTTTCGGCTTAATGTGCTAAACATGCCATAACTATTATCAAAACATAGCAATAGTATGCTTATTCCTATTGTTATATATATAAATCGCATAGTATTACTATATAAAAACATACTACCTCCATTTCATAGTATGTTATATCATTAATATAGTATATTATTCAATATTTTTCGTATAAAAAATAATCTATTATCTGACCTTTTACTTTAATTTTTATATAATTACCTATACAAAATTAATAGTAAGATAAGCCTGATCTGATCGCTATTTTTCATATATGACCCGTATGCCAATATAGTAAAACTGTTGCTTTTTGCAGTTTTCAATTAGTATTATTGTATTAAGGATAAATTTGTATTTGCATGCAAAATGGAGGTTTTTATGAAAAAAATATCGATATATGCTGCTGCTCTACTTATCGGAATAAGTGGATTACTTACCTATAGCTATGATGATTATTATTATAATGGAGGTGAAAGAGTTCTAGGTACTACTGCAACGGGTGCACTTATTGGAGGTATAGCAGGTGGACCTAAAGGTGCAGGTTATGGCGCATTAGGTGGCGCATTATATGGAATTGCAACTCAGCCCCGAAGGCCTGCACGGCGTTCAAGAGGTCGAAAAAGTCGCAAAAAAGAATTACGCAAACTAAAAAAAGAGCGTCGAAGTCTTGAATTAAAATTAACTGAAGCAGAAGAAGAACTTTCAGCTATTGAAGGTGGGCATACACAAGCAAATCGACGTGAAATAAATCGTCTTGAAAAGAAAATTACACAACTAGAAGACCAATTACAAGAAGTTGAAAATGCAATAGATGATTTGCAATGAACATAACATTAAAAAAAACCATTAAATGGAGGGACAGGTAATGAATAAAACACACACACACTATTTTGTATGGCTACTATCAGTCATACTAATCAGCCAGCCATTGCTCACTATAGCAGCACATGGCGGCGGTGGCGGACATGGTGGGGGCGGAGGCGGAGGACATATGGGTGGCGGTCATGTAGGTGGTGGCCATATGGGTGGAGGCAGATCTTTTGGGGGTGCAAGATCAAGTGGACGCGCAGGAGGTATGCATACTGGCCGTGCTACAACACGAACAAGTACCGCACGTACGAGTGGCCGAACTGCAGGTAGAACACGAACCGCTTCGACACGCGCTGGTACCAGAACATCACGAGCTGGCCGTACTGGTACACGATCAGGAGCAAGACGTAGCCATGCAGGACGTAGAGCTGGTAGACATGGCCGGCACCGTAGTCCATGGGGATGGCGTGGTGCAGGTTGGGGATGGGGTTGGTATAATGGCGCCTGGTCACCAGGTTGGTATTGGTGGTGGGGCGGACCATTCTATTGTGATCCAGTCTTTTCTGATGGAGTTTTGGGATGTTGGAACGCTGGCGCGTGGATAACTATTGCAGCACTTGAAGCAGCCCAAGCATCTGCTGAAGCTCAAGAATATGAATACGAAGATATGGAAGAAGATTTAGATTAACTGAAATAAACTAGGTAAGTATCTTATTTTTTTATAAGATACTTACCTATTAATAACTCTATTTACCAAGAAAATTTACTATCTTCTAAATATATTACCAAATCAGTACCCATTGTTTTGTTAAATAACGTATTACGTGGCCTTATAGACACAGAACATGCTTTGGTTGGTTTTTCAAAATGAAGCAAAGACTCCGTACCAATAAATGAACGCGCCAAATGCCAGCCATATTGTTCCATCTGCTCTTGATATAAAGTAATTAAAGAGCTCGGCTCAATAGCGCTATAGTACCCCAACATTACTTGGCTACCATGCTGATCATTAGTAATTATAGGTAAACGTTGCGTATATAAAGGGATAGGAATATCCAAAATTGCAGCCTCCTGACATGCTGCCTCTTGGGCATCAAATGACTTTTTCTTTGCTGTCATTGATGCAGAAGCCTCAGGAGCAATTATAGCTACCCGAGAATCAGGAACTTTTTTGTGTATACATGCAGTACCTATAAACGGTAATATACAAACCGCTATAAACCAAACACCCACATCACTCCCCCTTTTTTGGAGTTCAATCCTATTTACTTACATCAACAAAAAAGGATATATTAGATCTCTGCAGTTGTTTGCGTTGATGAAACCTTTGCAGCATTATTTGCTTGACCAGCAGATTCACTCGTCATTTTCTTTTCTTTAATACGTGCTGATTTACCTACACGATCACGTATATAATATAATTTAGCACGACGAACTGAACCTTTTCGTACTACTTCAACGCGATCTACAATAGGCGCATTATCAGGGAAAATACGCTCAACACCTACCCCATTAGTTATTTTACGTACAATAAAGGAACTTGATGCTCCCTTTTTGTGGCGTGCAATAACATCGCCTTGGAAAAGCTGAATACGTTCTTTGTAGACTTCTTTCCCTGTTTTTTCTGTCTGAACTTTATCTAATTCTTTTACTTTTAGCGAAACTGCTATAGTATCACCAATGGTAAAATCAGGTAATTGGCGTTTTTGTATACCAAGATCCCTAATTGTTTCTTTGGTTAACTTTTGTGCTTTCATCAGGTGCCCTTACATTAAGCTCTATGTATTACCTTATAGTATATAAGAAATATCTACCTATGCCAAATTATTCTTCATTTTTGTATGTAAACTTATAGGAAGAGTCATTATACCTTCCTGCTAATAGCTTAGGTAATTCTTTATTATTATTTATAATATCACTACCAAAATTACCAAATTTATGTATCTTTCCACTTGGCAAATAGCTTACAAGACTTATTACTATTGTATCAATATCATTGTTTGCTAAAAACTTATCTGCAACTTGCATATTTTTTATGCCTTTATAAACACTATCTTGTGCAATTTCAGTTGCATGCTGACAATAGTCAAACTTAGCTTTTCCATAATCAGCAATCTTATTTTTTGTATCAAAAAAAGATACTTTTTTATAGTGCTCATACGCAGTAATAGCTAATCCTAGAGCTGCGCCTGCTCCTAGTACACCAATGCCATAGAGCGCATACCGCATATAAGCCTTTGGATCAGTATACCTCACACCACCAAACGCTCCAATAGATGCAACAAAGAAACCAATTGAAGCGCCTATATATTCTTTGGCCAAACTACTATAACGATCACGAAACACCTCAATACGTCCATCATCCATATCATTGATCACTACAGTTTTTTGTACTAATTTTTTTTTAAATTCATCAGAATTCATGCCATAAGCCATATTACTTGCACATATAAAACCTATCAAAAGTAATTTTTTGGAAAACATATGTCACTCTCTTATTATAAAAATGTAACTAACAATAGATGGCTTTTTATATAACCTGAACGATTTTTCATCAATTACTTGGTCCTTGTAGCCCTAGCCATCGGTCAAAAATAACTGCTGCCGCTGACCGTACTGATAAATGATTAAAATCACTTAAGCCCATTATTGGTGGCAACATATAATCCATACGCTGCAATAATGCTGGCGATAACCCTCTACCGGTACCAAATATCAATAAAACCGGCCGCTGATGTTCCCATACTTTTTTCTGGTCATCAAACGTAATTGCCCCTGCGTGATCTATTGATCCGGCTGAGGTACCAATAAGCAAGGGCCGTGAACCCTCTTTTTGTTCTATTTGCTGTATTACTGCTTCGAGCGAATCTACTACTGAAACTTCTTTAACTGCTTGTGATCTATTTGGATTATAAGGTAATCCAGGACCTTCATGCCAAAAATCGAGTACTGTTTGCACAACTTTTTGCTGATCTATAAGTGGCGTTACTAGAAAATAATGGCAAATACCATATGTACATGCAGACCGTGCAATATCATGAATATCAAGTGAAGTTACTGATGTTGTACCTTCAATTTTTTCATTGCCAATCAAAACATTGCTATGCATCAATGCTACATAGTGTGGCGGAATAGTACCAGATACTATTTTTTTTTCTTCTTTAGTCAATGGCATTGATCGCAGCCAATCAAAATGACCAGCCAATGTTCTTTGTATTGCTTCTTTTTTTTGCCAATTATTAATTGCAGCATGATTGCCCGAACGCAATACATCCGGAACACGATAACCTAGCCATTCAACCGGTTCAGTATATGAAGGATAATCAATAAAAGGCCCTGAAAAAGATTCTTTTTGTACAGATTCTTCTTTACCAACTACCCCAGGAATAAGCCTTAATACGCCTTCCAGCACCATCATGGCCGGTATGTCGCCACCCATTAATACAAAATCACCAACAGAAATAATCATATCTGCATAATGCTCTTCTACGCGCGCATCCATACCTTCATATCGTGCTGGCAAAAGCATACAATGTTTTTTGTCTTGAATCTGTTTGGCAAGATTTTCAAGCCCTTTTTGGGTAAGTTTTTGTCCATGAGGAGAGAAAAAAATTTTATACGCAGGCCCATGCGCCTCTTCCTGATGTTCAATTGCCTTTTGCATAATCACCGGCTTGATCAACATTCCTGATGCATGACCATATACTGCTGCATCAATGCGTTCTTTTGCCTGTGCAAATGAAAACAAATTTTGAACATCAAAAGCAACTAAACCCTTATCAACTGCACGGCCTATAAGACTTGTCTGCAAAAATGGTTCATACAATGATGGAAACAAAGTTATAATAGAAATATTCATATAGCATCAGGATGGATTTTGTATAAGATCAATAGTTATATGGGTACCTGGCATTATACATCCCAAAAATGCTTTTAAAGCCTTTATAGTCTGACCATCTCTACCTATAATTCTTCCTCGATCCTTACTATCTATGAGTATTTGAATACATAATTGAGAGCCATCTTGTTTTGTTTCTACTTTTACTGATTCCTGAGACTCTACAAGTTGTTTTATTATATATTCGACAAGGCCTGTAAGCATATGAATATCCTATTGCACATCTATACTTGGTGATTGTGGTTGTACCGCAATACCTTCTTTTTTAAATAGACGATGAATTTTTTGGGCCGATGGCGTTACTTGGGCCCCTTGTGCAACCCATTTATTGTAGAGTTCTTCTTCAAATCGTACTACCTTGCTATGTACTGCATCGTATGTACCGATATTATCTAAAAACGCACCATCTCTTTTTTGACGTGAATCTGACGCAACAAGCCGATAAAATGGATGATGCTTTTTACCTATGCGCGCCAGTCTTATTTTGACTGCCATATTGTACCTTTATAGTATAAGGGGTATTACCGAAACATACCCTTAAATAAACCTGATTTTTTTAAAAGTTTAACATATTGTTGAGATTGTTTGAAGCGTTCAAGTAAAGTTGTAACCTGACTGACTGTTACTCCTGCACCTTTTGCTATCCTCATTTTGCGTGATCCATCGATTATATCAGGCATATAACGCTCTTTTTGCGTCATAGACGATATAATAGCCCGAAACGTTCGCATTTCTTTTTCACCCTTGTCTATGGTATCACGAGACAATTGTGCACCCCCCATATTGGGTAAATATTGCATAATAGAGGATAAAGAACCTAAAGATTTGACCATATCAATTTGGTTTGCAAAATCTTCCAAAGTAAAGTTTCCTTTTGCCAATGCCTTCAGACTTCGCTCCTGATCTGACTGCTTAATAGTTGCATCAGCTTTTTCTGCAAGCGTTAATAAATCACCTTTTCCCAAAATCCGACCAACAGTTCGGACCGGGTTGAATGGTTGCAAATCAGCTAATTTTTCTCCCATACCTATATATATAATAGATTTTTTGAGCATATATTTAAAGGCAAAGGCCGCTCCCCCGCGCGTATCGCTATCCATTTTAGTAAAAATTACTGCCTCAAATCCTATTGCTTGATCAAATGCCTGAGCCACATTCAAAGACTCTTGGCCTGTCATTGAATCAAGTACCAGCATTTTATGAGGCGTTTGCACAATATCATCAATAATTTTCAATTCTTGGATCATAGTAGTATCAATATGTAATCTACCGGCGGTATCTAAAAAAATAAGCTGAGCCCCTATTTTTTTAGCGTAATTCATAATTTCTGTAGTTGCTTGGACAGGGTTTGTACTTATTGCACGATAAAAAGAACAACCAACCTGTGCAGCTAAGATTTCCAATTGATCAATAGCCGCAGGCCTATAAAAATCTACGGATGCCAACAATATCCCATTTTTTTTAATCTTTTTTTGCGTCTGCAACACATGGTAAGCAAGTTTTGCAATGGTAGTAGTCTTTCCTGAACCCTGAAGACCCATTACCAATACCGTAGATGGCACAGAAAATATATGAGATTGCTGATTGGTATTGCCCATAAATTGACACATAACATCATATACATGACCCATAAACTGCTGGCCAGGATTAAGCGATTTGACCAACTTTTCCCCTATTACTCGCTTAGATAATTCCGCCAAAAAAGCATCGACTACACTATACGGCACATCAGCATCAAGCAATACTTCTCTTATTTGATTAGTAGTGTCAGTAATAGCTGATTGCGTAATAGTATTAGATGCAGTAAGCGCTGAAAATAATGAAGAAAACTTTTTTGTTAACATATCAAACACGAATAATCCTTTATACTTTGGATGTATAACTATGATTGTATACATAAAGCAAAAACTGCTCAACATAGATTTACATATAATACACTATTAGCCTTCTTGGTTTTTATAAATTAATTATTTATTGACAATCATTAGTTAGAAATATTATAATTATTATTAGAATTATAATATTTTACGTAATTATATAATAATAGAAAATAAATATTGAAAGGATAATGCATGTATCACAAAATAAGTATTGTGTTAATAACATTATTAAATGTTAATCAATTATTATCCAATAATCAAGTTAACGCTCAAAAACCATTACCTAAAGCTGTTATAGGACGTTGGGCACATTTTAAAAGATATTGGTTTGAAGATACACCATCTATGAAAGAATTTACCGAAAAAAATAAAAAAGAGTTGGAGGAAATAATACAAAACATCGAAAATATAAAAAAACAAAATATAGATATAAGATACTTTCCCTCTATACACATATACACGTACACGGGAAACAGTCGTATCTTGGCTCTTTCGGCAGCACGGACAATAGCTTATTTGGCTGATATGGATTTTGCACCAATACGGGCAGATTCTTTATTAGACCCAAATGGTATTGATCAGCTAAAGAACTTTATTACTATAGCAAATAAAAGTTCCTATGGTTTACTTGTTTATATTGAAAATGCCGATAAAATATTTAATAACAGTGATTTTTTAAATCCAGAATCAGAAGCATATCAAACTCTTACTGCTCTCATAAAAAAAAATAATACTATGCTTGTTATTACCATCCCAGAAAAATATACAATACCTCTGGCCTTTTCTTCTTACTTTCAAAAAGGAATTATTATGGAAACGCCCTCTGGCTTACTAGAGGATATAGCAAAGTTTATTTTTTTACCTTGGTATGTATTTTTCAAAGGAATATATAAAATTTATTAATTATTTTTATATACAAAAATTGTTCAATAGTACTTCACATCAATGTTGACAAAAGTTATAGACACATTAGCATAAACAGCGATAATTGGTCTAAAAAAAGGGGCATCTAGTATGATATATCATTTCTGTATGTATAATCTGCTATTACTTTCTTGTACATTATATTGTATGGATACAGTAACCTTTATTGAACAGAATAAAACAGAGCAGTATAAACAACAATATAAACAAGAATTTCATAACTATTTTTTTGCTGCAGATACCGCTCAACGTTTTTTTAGTTTTTGGTCCAATGAAGCACAAAAAAATCCAAAATTAATTGTATCAAAAGATCCAGAATACACTTCTTATATGCTATCAAGTCAAAATCTTATTGATTCCTGTAAAAATTATTTTAGTCCTCATGCTACTTGTGTTATAGAACCATTATCACCTGAATGGTCCTATTTTGCGGGATTTGATGATGGCTCTATTCTCATCGAAGGAATTAATGGATATCAACATGTATTTAATACTATACACCAAGCCCCCGTATCGGCACTTGCACAAGGCAAAGGAACATTCAGTAATACTACTTATCAACCTTTTATTCTTATTGGTTATAAAGATGGAACTATAGCCTTTGCCAATAAAAACCACTCGAAAATCTTACCTGCGCCCAACATAAAAAAAACTATTACTGCTATAGCCCAAGGTCCTGTTGATTGTTCTTGGATAACTGTAGAAGACAATAACATATCAATATATAAAGAATCACACAATAATCCTCTTCTTTACCAAAAGAAGCCAGGTTTGTTTATGCAAACAAGCTTACCACTCATAAATCCTTCACCTTCTACTATTCAAGGATTAGGAATGTATCATAATGCAATCACGATATATCTCAATGATAATCGTACAGTATTATGGTTGCCTTATTCAAAATCTGAATTTGATACATTATACAATCTTGATTTTTCTTCAGAACAAATTAAAAGTATACATCGTATTATACAACGACATACCAAAAAGGAACATATCCCAGAAAAAACATTTACTCCCACAAGCAGCTCTATACAATTTAAAGAATTACCTGATCTAGTAAAACAAATTATATGCCTCAAAACCGCTGTATTATTGGAGATTAAATATAACTAATAGTACAAACTTTATGTAAAATATCGCGCATATTGTCAAGGCTCCGTGAAAATGTCGTGTGATTTGACTTTTTAGCATTATATGATATTCTATTAGAAAATATTCATAATATGATTCTAGGAGGTTACTATGCACTTACATAAGATTTATGGCTCACTTCTTGCTCTTGCTATTCTTGTGTCTCAATATCCTATAAAAGGTATGCAATCCGATACAAAATACAGCTTATATGGATTTTTTACTGGTTTGACCTTAGCGGGTATTGGTGTCTCTCTATATAATAGGTATTTTCGCCCTACTAATTCTTTTATTCAATTAGAGGATGGGAAAGTAGTTAATACAACTCTAAATGAATGGTACCTACGCCAGGGTGGTGCTAAGGAAATGACCTGTTTAAAAACTGCCACTTGTAAAAGCCAAAAAGTATATCGCCTTTTTATAACCTCGGGTGATAATGACTGGGCTGATTATACACTAGATGGAAAATTCCTAAAAAATGGAAGATTAGGCGAAGAATAATTCACGCATGTACATCAAGCCTGACAAAAAATACTGGTATGGGTTTTGTACCGGTTTGGCAGTAGCAATATTTGGTTTTTATGGTATATATAAATGTTTTTTGAAATGTCATCCATTAGTAAATCGCAATTACTTACAACTGGATGATATGAAAATAATTGATACAAAAACAGGTAACTGGTACGAACTTCAAGATAAGGGGACAGTTTATACAGCCAAAACAAATCATCATACATTTATATACCGCCTAGTAACAACAAATTCTAATATATATAATGATTATTTAGCAAATGGAAAATTCATATGTTCTGGAAATTGGAATGAAGATATACATAATCAACCAGATCAAGGACTTGAATTTATGCATTATAAAACTCAAGAGTTAGCGCTATTATAAGTAGAAATAACAATAATCTTATGTTATTTCCATATTATTATCCTTTGTATATGCATAATATCATGATATACTTACATTATAATAATTTTTTTAGTGTGATATTATGAAACGACAAGCAACTGAACATATTCGCAATGCCAAAACATTGCTTCTGGCAATACAAGCACCTAATAATCGTAGCCAGCATATTGAATCTTATTTTGAAGAATTTTTGAATCTGGTCAAAACCAATGGCGTAGTATATGAAAAAGTACTATATATTAAACTGCGCGAAACTGACCCATCGTATTTTTTGACCGCCGGAAAACTAGAAGAAATAAAAAAGATTTGTGATGAGCTTGGCATTGAGCATGTTATTATATCAGATCCACTTACACCTCAGCAGGAGCGCAACTTAAGTGACTTTTTGGAGTGTACGGTATTTGATCGCACAAGTCTTATTTTAGAAATTTTTGAAAAGGCAGCACAAGCCGCAGAAGGTAAAATTCAGGTGGCATTGGCGCGGCTCCAGCATAGACGCACACGCCTGGCGGGTAAAGGCATTCATTTAGCCCAACAAGCCGGTATGATTGGAGTTCGAGGCGGACCCGGTGAAACGCTCAAAGAACGAGAATCACGCCTTATTGAAGAAGAAGTACTTAAATTAAAACGTGAACTTAATCGCCTAGCTCGTGCGCGCGAAACTCAACGCAAACAACGTCAGCGCTCACGCATATTGCAACTTTGTTTGATTGGTTATACTAATACTGGCAAATCAACCTTACTGAATGCATTGACCAAAAGTAATGTACTTGCTGAAGACAAATTATTTGCAACACTAGATACTACCACGCGTGAATTATATATAGACCGCACCAAAATTGGTGTAATTTCTGATACGGTCGGTTTTATCCAAAATCTCCCTCATACCTTAATTGAAGCATTTAAATCGACCTTATCTGAATTACAATATGCTGATTTATTATTACATGTAGTTGATATTTCTGACCCTGAATGGCAAAAGCATATTCGAGTTGTTCATGAGGTACTTGAGGAATTGCAAGTAGATAAAGATATGGTATATGTGTTCAATAAAATAGATAAACTATCAGAACATGATTTAGAAGAATGCAAGCGCGCTGTTGCACCATTTAATCCACATGTACTCATCAGTGCCAAATCAAAGGATGGCTTGAAACCATTGAGAGATTTCTTATTTACGTGGCATGAAAATAAAACCAGGTAAAGAACGATATATATAAAGTATTGTTATGTTTTAATCACTATGTTTATAACATGCAAATTACAATTTTAATGAATATTGATATTAATTACTACCATTTATTATATTATTATATATAAGTTAATAAATTACAAAATTATAAAAAAATATGAGCAAAAAAATATTCTTTGTGTTATGTGTTATATCCTTAATTACCAATAGCAACATACTAGCTATGATGCATATTAATGCAATCTTAGGGCAAAGAATAAAAGTTGATATTAAACCTAAGGGTGATGTATGGTATAGTTTTTGTATTGATTTCCCTAATGAAACAGACAAGATGTCTACTACAAAGATCCATGAATCTCAAGGATACTTCCCAATTATAAGCAAACCTGTGTATCGAAAAACACAATTCACCAAATACCAGAATCTTGAAAATGCAATAACAAGCATTGCACAAGAAGAATCACAAAAGAATGTCATTATATTAACCAAAAAATTAACTCCAGATTTACCTGCTTCATGGCAAAACTTATATAATTTACTTCAACCATATACTTCTGTAAATTGGATCGATTGGCGTCCAGGAATTCCTAATTCTTATATTAAGGAGTGGAGATCTGTTCTTCCAGAAAATATTCCTTTATATACAGAAGACATTTTGCCTATAACACCACCACCGCTTGGTATAACACCTGCATGTCAATGTACCATAGATTGGAAAGATTACAATGCAAATAAGCAGAGATTTGGTACATTAGTTATTAATGTTAGTAGTATTGACAATCATCCATTAGGCAAAGTTAATATATCAGAAACAATATATGATGTATTGTATTATCAATGTAGCAAACGAGAGACTTCAACCTATACTGATAGGGTTACCTTTGGATGGGCATTAGCATATAATGCACCCCGCAATGAAAACATACCTGTACCTGAAAACTTGTTAGATGGCACCGCCCCATCACCAAATGTATATGTTCAAAGTGATCTCACTCCCCAAGAAACTGAAAATATTGAGACATGTTGTCAAAATCTTATAAAATATAATTTTAATGGCACTATTCCTGAACATGCCACATTTACTCACACCATAGAAACAAAAGAAGATAGAGATTGGATATATTTCTATAACATATCGATACGTATGATTAATAGAAGGAGTTTTGCTTATGATTTTGATAATGCAGATAAGGCTGTTCAATTATTTGACATACAGCCAACAATGACTCAAGAAGAACTTACTATCAGACAAGCAGAAGAAAAGAAAAAAGAAGAACAAGAAAAAATACTAAAAGAACAAAAGCTTAACGAAATACTACCTCCTACATCACAACCAGAGAACATATCTAGCAAATCTACATCCCAAACAAAAAGTAAACCACAGCCATCTAGCTGGAATATCTGGCAAAAATTACACCAATGGCGTACTCATTATGCTTCACCACTCACTAATTATCTGCATACCTGGTGGCAAAAACCTATAAGTTATCGCAATGTTATTTTTGGTGGCTTAACCGTTAGTGGCCTTGGATACTTATATTGGAAGTACGCCGGAAAACATAAATAATTCATCATTGTTTTAATCTGCATAGTATTGCATCAGCCAAAAAACAAATCATATATATACTTGATTTTTTATGTAATATTCATGTATAATTATGCGCAATTAAAAGGATACCTATGAATAAGTATGTATTTTGTACATTATTATATACTACTATCACATTATATGGTATGGATAATGAACCGGAAATACTTCCCTTTATCAGATCAGCACCCATACCAATTCCGGCCTATCCTATGTCAGAAGAAAATCGGCAAAAGATAGAAAATAGCTATAATAAACGAGTAAATATAGATTTAAATTCATTAAGTCTTGAACAACAAGAAGCATTGCTATTACAGCAATTAAGATATGCAGAGCGCCTTGCACAATATTATCACAATAACTCCGAAAAAAATTCCTGCTATAAAGAAAAAAATATTTATTGGCAAAAAGAAGCCGCACGTTATAATGAGAATTATAATAATTTTGTAAAAACCCAATCTGAACCAGTTGTAAATCCAATAATTCTAGTCATCCCTATGCCTCAAGCTGAAGAAAAAATTTTCTCATCAAAACCACCTATAGTACCTATAAAATAACATTCTACAGATTCTCCGATAACAAAAGAATATCGTGCATCTTATTGTATTGTACAATGAATACATGATCATATATCTTTAATAAAATATTTTTTAGTTTACTTAATTAAACTTTCGTAGTATACAAAACTCAAGCAGTGACTCAAAAAAAAGGAGCCGTATGTATTACCAATTATGTATTGGTATTTTACTCTCTTGTAGTATATATCACCCCACTAAAACCATGGTTGATGCTCATATTCTTGCTCAGGAATATATAAGCAAAGGTCACCAAAAAATAAAAGAAAATGCTATATCAGAAGCAAAAGAATATTACCAAAAATCTCTTGATTTGGAACCTACATCATATGAAGCATATTTTTATTTAGGTAACTGCGCATTTCAACATAATTCTATTCAAGAAGCACAATCATATTATCAACGTGCTGCTACATTAAATCCAATGTCAGTTGAAGTATTATGTAATTTGGGTATTTGTGCCAATATATTGCATGATACTGATACCGGTATTGCATATTTTACCAAAGCAATTGCTATTGAACCAAGCCATATACTTGCACGCACTCAAAAAGCCCTTTTACTTGAAGAAAAAGGCATGATAAACGAGGCAATAACTGAACTTAAAGAAATAGAACAATTAGATCCTACCAACGTTGCTATTATCACACATATTGCTCAATTGTATGGCACATCTTCCTGTTATGATCAAGCAATTTCTTATTACCGCAAATCCTGCTGTATGAAGCCTGATAGTCCTGATTTGATGATAGGTCTTGCCAATACACTTATTAATGCTCATCAAGAACAAGAAGCTATTGCATTATATTATAAAGTGCTTGAAAAAAATCCGACATTAACTACAACATTACATAACTTTGGTTTTTTGCTCAAAAAATTGGGATATGTTGATCAAGCGATTGAAGTATATAAACGCGTTATTGAACAACGACCTGATTACGCCTTAGCTCATCTTAATTTAGGCATCGCTTATTTATCTAAAGGTGATTTTGCACGCGGATTTCTTGAATATGAATGGCGATTTGAAGCTTATAATGTAAAACGCAAGGAATTTCCACAACCACGATGGGATGGATCAAACTTAAAAGATAAAAGAATCTATGTATATGGAGAACAAGGGTTTGGTGATATATTTCAATGTATGCGCTATATTCCATTACTAAAAAAACAAGGTGCCTATGTTATTTTCCACGTACCGACTGCCCTCAAAGCAATAGTTAGCCTATGCCCATATATTGATATGATAGTAAGCAATAATGACCCATTGCCTGATTTTGATTATCATAGTTCTTTGTGGTCGCTTCCTTTATTATTTAATACAACATTAGACACAATACCGATTGATATTCCTTATATATATGCAGATCAAACATTAGTACAAAAATGGGCAGATCGCCTTTCTGATACTCAAAAATTCAAAATAGGTATCTGCTGGCATGGAAATCAACATTATCAAGATTTAGCACTCAAGCATAATGTGATAGAAAAATCTTGCACATTAGCCGAT
This sequence comes from Candidatus Babeliales bacterium, assembly GCA_035940365.1. Classification (GTDB taxonomy): domain Bacteria; phylum Babelota; class Babeliae; order Babelales; family Vermiphilaceae; genus DASZEX01. The sequence continues at coordinate 17,305 of DASZEX010000097.1, forward strand.
TTTACTTCTATAGCTTCTATACCTGGAGTTACACTCTATAACTTACAACGAATTGAAACGCCAGAAGAAAAAGCAGAACTTGCACACTATTCTTTTCTACAAGAATTTGATGATAGCTTTGATGAAACACATGGCCGATTTATGGATAGCGCGGCAGTTATAAAAAGTTTGAATCTGGTAATCACCGTAGATACTTCTACTGCACATTTTGCAGCGGCTCTAGGTACACCTACATGGATTATATTACCTAAACATGCAGATTGGCGTTGGATGCATGATAGATCAGACTCACCATGGTATCCAAATGTACGCCTTTTTAGGCAAAAACAACAGGGAAATTGGACTGAAGTTATGCATACAATCAAGCAAGAATTGGTTGAAGTTATAGCACAAAAAACCCAAACAAAAAAATATAATAACACCCATTGTATTGGTCAGAAGTTGCGTAATTACATACAACAACTTCATACACAAAACAGTACATATAGCGATTTAGCCATTGCGTATGCTCTGCAGTATGATTTAACTCTCTTATAATGTACTAAAAAGGAATAAAGCAATGAAATTTCCGATATTGACTATTTTTAGCATTATTTTTTATCAAACATTGGCTACGGAACATACTACCATAAAAGAATTGCAAGTGTTATTACAGCAAAAAAATTTTCAACAATTGCACGATGTAAGCCGTTCTATTTTATTAGAGCAACCATACAATCAGAAGGCACAATTATATCTGGCGATAAGTTTATTTGAACTTAAACAAATAACAGAAGCGGAGAAACTACTTAAAAATATTACTAACGAGCATACATCTCAATCTATTGTACATTTTTATTTGGCAAAAATTGCACTGCATAATAAACAAAAAAATATCGCTTTGCATGAATTCAAACAAGCTATAGAACTAGATCCAACTCATAAGGATGCAGTATATGGTATTGTAGAAGAACTTAAAGAACAACTCAAAACCGAGGAAGCAGTTACCTATTTGCGTAACGTTCTGATACATCATCCGCATGATATTATTTTGGAATTTACTCTGGCAAATACACTCAATATGGCTGGACATACCCAAGAGGCTCTTGATATGTATCTCAAGCTGAATAACCGATTACCCAATGATCCTGGCATTGTATATAACATCGCTTATACCTATAAAAAATTAGGATTACTACAAGAAGCATTACCATTTTATGAAAAATCATTACATATAAAGCCTGATCATCAAGAAGCATTATTTAGCCAAGGTCTTGCATATTTAGTAACTGGCGATTGGGAAAAAGGATGGAAAGGCTATGAACATCGCTGGGCACGGTCTGAGCATGTACGCATACGTAATTATGATAAACCGATGTGGAACAATGAAGAATTATATAACAAAACCATTTTTGTATACGCGGAACAAGGGTTGGGGGATACCTTTCAATTTATTCGCTATTTAAAAATACTTAAAAATCGTGGTGCGCGCGTTGTTTTTGCGCCCCAACGTCCACTTATGACATTGCTGAAACTGTGTCCCTATATTGATGAAATTATCCCTTTTGCCGAAAGACCTGCGCATTTTGATTATCATATACCATTAGTATCAATTCCTTATATAGTAAAAACTAGATTAGATTCAGTGCCTCATGAAATTCCTTATCTCTATGCTGATGAACAATTAATACAAGAATGGCATACACGACTATCTGATGATTCTACTATAAAAGTTGGTATATGTTGGCAAGGCAATAGTGAATACAGCACACCATTTTTGAAAGCCGCTGTTGCTGGTAAATCTATGCCAGCAGAATATTTTGAACCACTCAGCAGAATTCCGGGGGTTACCTTATATTGTCTTCAACATATAACAGGAACTAATCAACTGGCAACGTTACCTCCTACTATGAAATTAGTAACCTTTGATGATATTGATAATGCGCACGGGCGATTTATGGATACTGCAGCTATCATAAAAAATCTGGATCTGGTCATTACCATTGACACATCTATCTGCCATCTTGCTGCTGCTCTTGGTTGTGAAGTATGGAATCTTTTACCAAATCCTCCTGACTGGCGATGGATGCTTGATTGTGCCGATACACCATGGTATCAAAACATGAAATTATTCAGACAACCGACACCAGGTAATTGGCATAATGTAATAGCACAAGTAAATAATGCATTGATTTATAGAGTAGCGGAAAAAACAAACATTCCTTTTGAATATGTGAAGTTAATGACACAATATCGCAATGAACTTGCATTTCTCAAACAACAAAAAAAAGAGCTAGAATCAACACCACATAATAATTTTCTGCAAAAACAGATTGATACTATACAAGCAAAAATCAATGTACTTGAAACAATATACAAGGAAGCAGCATGATGATTACCCAGAAAAAAATAGCTTTTTGTGTACTATTGATTCCTTCCTTTTGCTTACCCATGGACCAAAAAGCAATAGATGCTTTTCACAAAGGGACAGAAGATCTTGCAATGGGTCGTATTGAACAGGCACTTGCTCATTATAAACAGAGCTTTCAATATTATTCTTCAATCGATACCTTATATAATATAGGGTACACCTATAAAACTGCTGGATATTTAGATACGGCAATAGAAATATATAAACAAGTTCTATCAGCTGATCCCAATCATGATAATGCACATTTGGCGCTTGGCTTTGCTTATTTAAATAAAGGAGATTTTTTACATGGATGGAAACAACATGAGCGTTATTTGAAAAAAAGTAATAAAAATGCAGATGTGTTACGTATGTTAATGAGCAATAATGATCTGCGTGGTAAACACATTGTATGTACCTATGAAGGTGGTATTGGCGATACATTTATGTTCATTCGCTATGTACAATTGCTCAAAGAACGCGGCGCGTATACTATATGTGCTTTGCAAAAAGCCGTTATACCATTGCTTTCTTTCTGTCCTTATATTGATGAATTGTATGCGTTTGAAAATAAAAAATTTGGCCACGCAGATGCATCTTCTACTTTAATGAGTTTGCCGGCAGTATTTAATAGTACCTATGAAACAATTCCACAAAACATTCCCTATATTTTTGCAGATCCAATACTTATAGAACATTGGCATCAAAAAACAAAAAATAATACATTCAATATTGGATTGTGTTGGCAATCTGATGTGTATAATGATAGCTCTCGATTGCCAATTGCGCGACGAGGTATGCCACTAGAAAAATGGACTGTACTCTTGCAATCACCAGATGTATGCGCACATTCACTCCAATGTTTTGATGGCATTGAACAAATTAAAGCATTACCTCATACATGTACATTGCAGGTATACCCTGAATTAGATACCAAACATGGTCCCTTTATGGATTCAGCAGCACTTATTGCTAATATGGATCTAATTATTACTATTGACAGCGCAATTGCACATTTGGCGGGCGGTATGGGCAAACCAGTATTTTTATTATTACCATATGCTGTTGATTGGCGCTGGATTTATGGCAAAACAGATTCGCCATGGTATCCGACCATAACTATATATAAACAACAAGAACCATTCAATTGGCATACCGTGGTAGATTGTGTATATAATCATATAAAAGAAACATATGGCATTACTATAAAAGATACATATAATAATGGATCAAATACATTAAAAAAGGAGTAGATCATGTATACAAAACAAATAGTTATGATGAGTTTAATCTGGGCAATGCCAGTATATGCTCACAAATGTCCCCCAATAAGGCAATGTCCTTGTATATATACAGCATCAGGTTGCCAATGTAGCCAAAATAAATCTGATACACCATGCCCTTGCATACAAGAAAAAGGGATATGTGAATGCTCGAGTAAACCTACCAATAGCAATATCAAAGTAGAAATAAGCCTAGGAGAACTTATCGACAAGATTACTATTTTAGAAATAAAAAAAGAGCGTTTTATCAACCCAAACAAAGTACGTAATGTAGAAACAGAACTTTCTTTACTCAAAAGAATTTTGCAAAAAATTATAGCGCATAACCCTCACTTTGAAAAAACCATTCTGGAACTAAAAGAAGAATTACGTGAAATTAATGAAATAATGTGGGATATTGAAAACTTTACACGAAGCAAAGAAGAACAAAAGACCTTCGATGAAGATTTTATTGAAGCAGCACGCGCAGTATATTTAAATAATGATGACCGTGCTGAAGTCAAAGCCATTATAAATAAATTGCTTTCATCTTATATTATTGAAGAAAAAGAATATGCACCGTATTAAGTTTTATATATTGATTGGATATAGCACTCTACATACATTTCTTATATCTCAGGATATAACAAAAGTATATTATAATGCATTAATACGCTATGAATATGGTTATTTTGATGAAGCATATAATCAACTACAAAAACTTTATAATCAAGGTATACGCAATCATACTATTACCAGCACATTAATGCTTCATTCACTGCGCATAGGTGATTGGCAAGCGGCAAAACAGTATGAACTCAAACCGTATTGGTGGTACGATCAAGACCTTACTGGTCGTACCATACTGCTTACGCATGATGGTGGCGCAGGCGATGCTATTATGTTTATCAGATATGCAAAACACTTACATGCAGCAGGGGCTCAAGTTATAGTACAAACACCCATGGCACTTATTCCTTTGTTTTCTACCTGCCCATTTATTAGCAAATGCATTCCAGTGCCACACATGGTACCTGCCGATTATATATATAGAATATCTACACCAGATCTTACGCTTACTATGCATTCTACATTCCCTGAATCTTCAAAAGATATCCCATATCTTTTTGCAGATCCAAATTTAATTGCCTATTGGGCTGATAGAATAAAATATGATTCAAAACCACGCATAGGATTATGTTGGACCAGCAGTTATGTATATAATCGTCAAACTGGCCAACAAGTACAAAATCCCCGCTCTATTACAAGCGAAGTAATTGCCTCTTTTATATCTAATATATCTGGAAACTTTTATGCATTGGTCAAAGGAAATGAAGCACAAAAAATGAAATCTTTGCAGATGCCAATGCACATTTTTGATAATCTAGATACAGTTCACGGCGCATTTATGGATACTGCCGCACTCATGTGCAATCTTGATTTAGTAATTACGGTAGATACTTCAATTGCTCATCTGGCTGGCGCGCTCGGTATACCCGTCTGGGTATTGCTGCCGGCACATTCCGATTTCCGCTGGTTTATGCACCGCGCTGACTCACCGTGGTATCCTACTATGCGCTTATTCAGACAAAAAGTTGGCGAAGATTGGCAACCAGTACTTCAGGAAGTATGTAAGGCCTTACAATACTTATTTTAATGGATCATAGAAGCATATTTTAAAATAAATAATTACAAATATATTGCTATTTATATATTAATTCTATTAACCTTATAAATAAGGGAATAATATGAATAGACATATGCAATTATTATTAGTAATTGGTATAGCAACAAACAACCATATTTCAGCTATGTTTCCACAGGCCGCCAGAAGATCTATAACACCCGCTACTATGGGGCGTTATATTAGTTCGGCTCCCCGATCTACCTATCAACGCATGTATTCATATTTTACCAAAAAAACTCAACCTACACCTTCATTATGGAGCACTGCATCTGTATATAAAACAGCTCACACCACATCAATGCCGCAACCTGTTGCTCAAACTAGCTGGCGTTCATTTTTTTCAAAACTTTTTGGTTTTGGGCAAGAAGCAGATCAAAGAGCTAAAAATTTATGGACTTTTTTTGAAACTACATTAAAAAACCCAATAAGATTTAATGATCATGATATTAATTATTTAATAAGCTTTCAATCTATTATTAATACACCTAATACTAATAACCAGACAATACTTAATGCATTAATGCAGGAATATTTGGTTAAACTTCGTACTTCCCCTATCAATCCTCCAATAATGCATAATATGCTCAATGCAATTGATATTTTATTAGCTATGGGCGCTCGATTGGGTTTGAAAATTGAAGAAGCATTATTTGAACTTATACAACTCAAACTTAATGTACCAATTACCCCATATAACAAGCCTTTTATAGAAGAATTAGAACATCGATTATACGTAACAGCACATTTAAGTAAGATTGATTATGATTTATTTAAACTTGAAATAAAATTGGTCAAAAGCCAAAAAGTTAAATCAACACAACCACCAAAAACAAAAACAGCTGAAAAACCATTTGAAGCACAAAAACCTGAAGAACCTATTAAACAAGAAGCCGCCAAGACTACTTTTACTCAACAAAAATCAGAAGAAGCTATCAATAAAAATGAAAAAAAATTATTAGTCAATGATTTATGGCAATTTTTCAAAACATATTTACTTGAAACTGATTGGTATCCACAAGTAGGCGGACTTAGAGAACTGACTCTTAAAAATTTTGCATCAGTTATTAATGAACCTAATCCTTTAAGTGAAAATAAATATCAAACAGTGCTTGGTGCAATGCTTTATAATTTTTTATCTAACTCTATCAATATTGAACCGGTTAATAACTACTTCAAGGCAGCTGACCAAATAAAAAATAACTTTTCTATGTGGTATAGAAATTATGAAGAAGGCTTAATCCGCTATACTTATATTCTTTTGAGTACAGGTGCAACCCTTGGTCAAAATGCAGAAAAAGAGTTGCTTAAATTACTTACACTAAAAGAATCAATTAAACTTCTGGCTACCGTAACTGATTTAGACAATATGGATACTATAGAAATAGGTGGATTTGACCAAAAAACATTTCTACCACTTACACAAGCACTCATTCCCATTGAAGTACGATTACAAACTTTAGCAAACATACATAATTTAAACTATGAAAAATTAAATATGCAGGCTAAACAACGTGCCCAGCAAGAATGGCTCGCACAATGGGGCAAACAACGAGATACTGTCCGAAAAGCAAAATCAATACTTGGTATGCCACTAGGCAAAAATCCTGAATATCCTGAAATACTAAAAACCTATGAAAAATTAGCCAATCAATATATTGAACGGGATGAAGAACTATTTAATGCACTAAATGATTTGAGACGTATTATTTTTAATCTTGAGCCATACAATCAAACATATCGCGTATCTTATAAAAGAAAACAAGAAGAAGCAAGGAAAGAAAAATATCGCCAAGCAGAAGAAGAGACAAAAAAAGCGTTTGGTGGTTATACCAAAAAAGATATTACAGCAGATTTTAAAACATTGGGCTTAAAAAAAACTGCCACCTGGCCAGAAGTAAAACAAGCTTTTGGTGCCTTGGCCAAACAACATCATCCTGATGTGTTACCGCCTGAGCAAAAAGCTGCTGGCACAAAAAAATTTATAGAAATACGAGATGCTTATAAGCGCCTGGAAGAACATTTTGAAAAAACAAAAAAATAACGCTGCATTTTAATTATCATACATCTGCCTGAAAAGTGATCACGATTGGCAACCAGTACTTCAGGAAATACACAATGTATTGAAAGAAACATTTTTAATATAATCGTTGCTTTTTTGCTTTATGTTCTTCTACTTCTACTATTTCACTTCGTTTTTGCACATTTTCAGATAAGTTATTATAAGCACGCATAGAAGAAAGTAATGGCCTATATTCCTGCACTACTTTTTTCAAATGCCGAGGGAAATTTTTAGCTAATTCTGCTGGTGATTTAGGCAGCGACTTATTTTGCTTCACATATATTGCAGATATATCTTTATGCAATTCATGCGCATTACCGGTAGTTATAAATTTATCAAAATCATTTAAAACTCTTGATTGATCATCCCGATCATTTCTGTAACAATTTACAATATGATCACCTAGATCAATAACTACAAGATTAGCTTCCCGTATATAATCATCTACATCAGCAAACTCACCAGGAACCGTGGCATTGTTATATTCTTCATCAGTAAGCTGATTATTATAAGTAATCATCTTACTTACTAAACGACACGTTTGTACTATTTCCTCATTATAGGTATTTTTTATATCTCTTGCCACTCTATCATACCGTTCATCACATAATACTGATGGAAAAGGATCAACGTCTAGTACATTTTTATGATTTACATCTACTAAAAAAGAAACTGGTATACGGCCACCGGCTGATTCTTCTTCAATTTCCATACAATATCCAAAACTTGGTATAATAAGAAAACAGACAACATAATACCATACATTATTATTCATATATTTTTCCCTATATCTATATATTGAGACATTTTTATAATTTTTTTAAAGCATTATATTAGGAATGATTTTATAGTATAGATGCAGATAGAAAAGTCGAACACAAGCGTGATGTTTTTGATAGATACAACAACTAAATAAAAATATAATTACACAAACCATTGACAATATTATATAAAATTTAATAAAATTATAATTGAATTATAATACAAGATATATAAAATGGAGATATTGTATGAATATCAAAAATACAACGATATCTTTTTTGTTAATTTTTCTATGTAATAATACCATATATTCACTAAGGCCTGAGGAAGAAACCCCTGAAAGACTTTTACTTCTTGGCCAGAAATTAGGAAGAATTATACAAAGAAAAGAAGGTGATGAAGAATATAACCAAAAGCAACGCGAAATAGAAGCTCAAATTTCGGAATATTTGACTCAATGCCAGATGCCCTATGATGCAATATCGCGGTGTATAACAAATAAAGAAAACTATCCTACATACTATAATTATTTGTTTCCAAAAAAATCTCCTAAATCTGGACCAAATGATATAGAACGAGCAAAATTATGCAAATTTCTAAAGAAAAAACTCATAAAGCATGGCCAAGATCTTGGACAAGGCACGCGATGGAGCCCTCCAAGACAACAAGGTACCCCTGCCCATATAGCGCACGACTTTTGTAACCCCCTCTACTATTGGACTACTAATCCAAAGTAAGTTGTACATTTTATACAATTTACAATAATGCATCTTGCACAATAGTAATCTTGTTGTCTTGGTTAATGCTTAATATATCGGGCTTTTTTTCACCATTAATATAGCCAGCTGCCATAATGACAAAGCTATCTTTATTTGCATAACCGCCAGACAATAATGATGCTGGTGTATTTAATTTTCCAGTAAAATAGTGAGTACCTTCTGTACCTGGCAAACCGTAGGTATAATAAAAATTTTCTTGCAAACCGCCACCTTTGTATCCTTCTGGTTGCCAACCTGCACCTTGTGGACCAGCAAGTGCGGGGGCATACGTGCCATGTTCTGCCCAATATGCCTTTTGTGCCATATATAGAGCATGTAAATTTGCATACGCTTCTGTGCGTTTTGCTTTAGCCAAAAAACGCGTAAAATTTGGAATAGCAAGCATAGTAAGAAATACCACAATAGCAACCACTACCATCAGTTCAATTAAAGTAAATCCTGATTTCATGATTGTCTCCTTTTTTTTGAAAGAACATTGTATTCCTTTATATATCGATACATACCAATATAACTACCCTATTGCACAATAGTTGGTCATATTTTATACTGGCTAGTGCTGTATCACTTGCACAAATGAGGAGATTTAGTATGCAAGTCCGTTATTACTTCTTACCCTTATGTTTATGTACTGCTCTATATGCAAAAATAGAGCAGCCAATAAAAAAAACACACACATCACCTATACCTTTATATACCAAACGCGAAATTAGTATGGGCATTGGTGGGTTTGGACTAGGATTACTACTCAAACGCCATCCTATTATTGGTCTTATTTTGACATGCACTGGTTACGTTGGTCTTTCTGGCAACCAATATCAAGGAATAGATACCTTGCAAGAGGGCGTTAATACACTCTATAATGCGCAAAATACTGATGATTATGTTGAAGGCATCACACAATCAGGAAAAGGTTTATATAAAATAGGTAAATCACTTATTGCTGATGCTGCTGGTTATATACATACAAAACTTTCAGATCAAAATAATGCATAAATTTATTTTTTGAATCGTTTTGGTGGGCGATCAATTATATGCGGTTTTATTTTGTGCATATGATAGTTTAAGGTTTCTGGTATCTGTTCTTTATCGACACTGATACGTGAAAATAATCCTTGATTATTAATAGTTATATATTGTATAAAATCGCTTTTATCTGAAGTCATAAAAAGGGATGCATTATTATTTTGATCAAAAAACGGTAATGATAATTCAGTTTTGTTTTCATCAGAACATTTGTATCGCGCCCAACCTTCTTTTGCTGCTTTTGAAAAATTTTTATTCTTGGCAGGATATAACAATAGTACCTCCGGATTACAATTAAATAGTATTAACGGAACATATGTATAGGAAGTAATAGGCGTTTTATGCAAAACAGCTTTATCATTAGAAAATTGTACACAATTAAATACTAAATTACAAAATAAATACATTTGTTCTTCTTGCCTCACAAATGTACAGGCACTTCCATACTTATGCCATGCTGTGTACTGTTCAGATATAGGTAATATGTTCTCATATGATGAAGCTTCTATATATTTGCTTAAACAATCTTTTCTTTCTTGTGCCATAAATATAGCTCTTTTTTGTACATTTTTGTTCACTAAGGCGAATGTACATAGCTCACTGTGATCCATAGTAATTGCATATGTTACTATTAAATTCGGAATTAGGTCCGGTTGCATTGCATGTATATATACCGATGCAAACAGCATAATAAATGTAGTTTTTTTATAGCCAATCATTATATGTTTCCTTATCACATTATGTATATATGTATTTATTATATAACAAGATCATAATAATACCTGGAACTATTAAGTATGTCTACTCATAATTTTTAATTATGTATGCTATGCTTTTTTATTGAAGGCTAACGGTATCCAAACAAGATTCTATAATTAATGTATAAAAAAGGAAAAACTATGAAATACATTATATATTATGGTATTGTAAACAGTATGCTATGTACATTTCTTTCCTATAGCATGGAACACAATTATAAACAACATATAAAAACAATTATTGACCAAACGTATCAAGATGTAACCTTTATTACACAAAAAATACACGAAGCAAAACACGCATTACAAAGACAAGAACATATGCGCATATTACCTGATTGTATCACTTCGATAAATCGTATAGAACGGAATATGTCACAATTAAAAGATATATGCACAGAAGCTCGGTCAGATTCTACTTTGCAGCAAAATATTCGCGCAATAACTTCAGATTGCCAAAGTGATATTTCACAATTATATACGCTTGTTATCTCTACGATGAAAGATATTGATGCACTATATACAAATTAAAATACTAATGTTAACAGGCACCTGACTATATACAGATAATATTTTTTTATAGATAATCTTATAAATATATTTCTTTTTGAGTAAGATGGATTATATACTTATATAAATGACAAGAAAGGAAATATATGAAACAACTTTTTATACTATTATCTCTAATACATGCGCCATATTTCATTACCTATAGCATGGAAATAAATAAAGAATATATTAAAAGAATAATTATAGAAACACGTAATGATATCAATGCTATTACTCAAAAAACTAAGGATATTCATACCGATACCGATTCGATAGGATCAACAGTCACTGATTGTACAAAACATGTACAGCATATTAAAATGCATACAGTTAATTTAAAGAAAATAATTCAACAAATAGAATCAGACGAACATTTGCGCATGGAACTTAATAACGCATTAAAAGAATGTAATACTGATATTAAGCAATTTTATACCCTTATTCATAAAACTACTAAAGATATTGACGCGTTTGTTAATAAACTATAAATACTATGCAAATGATTTTCCATATATTCTTTTCAATATTTCAATAGGATATGCCCCTTCGCGAATAACTTTTACTGGGTCAACTGTGCAGTCTAAAATAGTAGATGCTTGTGGCACTAGATTTTTTTCTTCACTCTGCATTATACAAGCCACCTGCTCCTTTATAGAAGAATCAACCAGCTCTATACGCTCAGGGGTAGGCATACCTGTTTTATTGGCACTGGTAGAAAAAAGCCCTCCGCATGCATCTGCCAGTTGACGCAATGGTTCATGATCTGGAATGCGTAAGGCCACTTTTTTATATGACTGTGGGATATAATGAATATTATCAGTATTTTTATAGAGCAATAGGGTTAGAGGCCCTGGCCAACAATGGATTAAGCGTTTAATTCCCGGATCTTGGGGCGCTATTGCATATTCCCATGCTTGAGCCAAAGAACCCACTACTATAATATAAGGTTTATCCTGCCGCTCTTTTATAGCATTTAAATGTCCAAAACCCTGGCAACTACAAAGCGCCAATAGCCCTACAACCGTGTCTGAATCGGCTAATACAACATATCCATTTAGTAAAGCATTCCGTACAGCTATATACCCTTGTTTGGTATCCCACTGATATATTTTGTCCATACTGTTTTCTCTTTTGTAAATAAACCCGCTTAAGTAGGGCAAAAATTTCTTTTTTGACATTTTTAATTAAGCATATAAGCTATAAAATATAAAGTATAGAGCTAATAAAATATATGTATCACCTGATTATCAGGAAATAACATGAAGAACAAAACTATAGTACATACCGCTGAACAGGAAGCCCTTCAACCAAAAAAACAGCGTAGTTATAACGAAATAGTGGACTTTTTGGATGCACATTGGCAAACCAATCGTGCAGACAGTGGGTTACAAGCATTAACCCAACTAGATGCTGCATTGGGCTCGCCATCAAAAAAAGTACCTACTATTATTGTGGGTGGTACTAATGGTAAAAGTTTAACTATAGGCTTTACTGCCAAACTATTACGTGAAGAAAATTTAGCGGTTGGTTCATTCACATCACCTCATATACTAACCTATAATGAACGTTTTGCCCTTAACTCCGTTACCATATCAAATAAATCATTTACTGAAGTTGGCAACGAAGTTATTGGCACTGCAGAATCATTAGGCCTTGTACTTAATAGCTTCGAACTATTAACTATGATGGCTTTGATATACTTTAAACAATCAAATGTTGATGTTGCTATACTGGAAGCAAGCGAAAACAATCTGCCGCGAGCTACTACGATTTGCAATCCACAAGTAGTTGGTATCACACGTCTTGCTGAAGGTGCTTCTCCTGCTACCAATAAAGCTGATGAAGCAGTCATGCAACGCTTTTTGAATATTGTTAAACCAAACTCATATGTAGTTTCTGCTGATCAAAGTAAATTGAATCTGCAAACAATGCAAGACATGGTAACCCAAAAAGGCGCTCATTGGTCTATGCCAATCAGAAAATTAGCTTCACTTTCATACCCATTTGGACCATTACATGGACGTTCAGCAGCTCTTGCAGAACGTATAGCAAGCATTTTCATTAATTCCTTTGTAAATCAACAAAGTGTAGTTGTATCTGAAAGTCTTTTAACTAAAATTAAAGGACAACGTGGCCGCCCAACATTGGAAGCAAAAAGACGTTCAGAGCTTAATCCTAAAAAGACATTAGACCAATTTTGGAAAGATACGATTAATGAATTGCCAGGACGCTTTCAATTACTTACCAAAGAAAAGCCAACTATTCTTCTTGATAATGCATCAAACTTAGATGCAATAAGAAACCTTCTGTTAGGTATTAGACTTTTGCATTATCAACGTCCACTTAAAGGCCTTACACTTATTCTTGGTAATAATAATGATCTTTTAGATACCAGCGAGCTATTAAAATTATTGCGTTATTTCTTCAAAAAAACTTCTGGCCAAATTATTATATGCCCATCTGAACCATCAGAAAGCAACATCAGTGCCGGCTCATGGGATGTAGAACAAATTACAAACAGCCTTCGCAGCATGAAAATAAAAGCCCGTTCTGCCGAATCCTTCAAAGAAGCTTTTGAAGCAGCTCAAGCAACCGTAGATGAACGCAATGGACTTGTAGTTATCTCTGGTTCACAAGAAATTATTACTGAATATTGGCGAACCAAAGGTATCAAAAAAGTATAAATCAATCTCCATAGAACATAGTAGGCATATTTTTGGGTGAACCAAAGATATGCCTCTTTTTATACCCTATATATATGATAATTTCTTTTTGGTCATTTGCACTTGGTTTATTGTTAGGTTTTTTATATGGAATAGCCTTTACCAAAAACCATCGGCAGATAGTATCTGAAAAATCAAAAGAGTCAAACATACGTTACATACATATGATACATACCATACTACGATTTTTAATTCTCGCTGGGATATTCTATATAGTATTGCGCTCTGGGATGACAAGCCGTATACTTATTTTTATAGGCTTTTTATTTAGTTTTTGGTTTGTAGTTCTTAGGGCATAAATAATTCGCATGGAAAATCTTGACTTGACTTCAGCATACACGTGGTCTCTTTCCCCACTTTTCGGCATAGATCATCCTTTGCTTGTAATACAAGCTGATATTATACGGACTACGTGGATAATTTGTGCCATGTTAGTAGCACTTTTTGTGTGCATACGACTTATTATTCACTATAATAGGGGTATTGCATCATACATAATAATACAAGGTGTTTCTGCTTTTATTAGTCTATGCAACCAAACACTGGGTTTTTTTTCTTACAAACATGTATCATTTATATGCGCCTTATTCATATTCATTTTGGCTTGTAATACTTTTGCTGTATTTCCTGGCATTGAAGAACCAACACGTAATCTCAATACAACACTGGCTTTAGGTTTTATTGCTTTTATATATATTCAATACGAAGCAATAAAAAAGAATGGCTTGTATGCTTACATTAAAGGTTATTTTCAGCCTATTTTTCTTTTACTTCCTCTTAATATTATCGGCAAACTTGCATCAGTAGTTTCTATGTCATTCCGTCTTTTTGGAAATATTTTTGGCGGCTCACTTATTACTCATATTTATCTTAGTGCTATAAGTAGTCATTGGTTAATACAAACTATTATGTTATTAACTGGTATTAATCTCTTAGTAACTATTTTTTTTACGTTATTTGAAGGTGCTTTACAGGCATTTGTGTTTACCATGCTCACCGTCACCTATCTAGGACTCACACTACAGGAAGATGGTGGCGGACATTGACGAAAGATGTACTCATGATAGAACTTGATGCATTAATGCATTTTACTACTATTGGCCTTTCTATTGCTTTAAATTCTTTGGGAGCAGGTATAGGTGAAGGTATTGTTGGATATGCTGCATTAAAAGCTAGCAATAGACAACCACAAGCTCACGGCGATATTGTACGCCTAGCACTTATTGGCACCGCCCTTATTGAAACAACTGCCATTATAGGTATTTTTGTAGCTTTTATGCTTTTACTGGGCAAATACCCGAGCCACTATCAAGGCATTGCTCAACTTGGTATTGCTTTTGCTATTTGCTTATCAGGATTTATAGTTGGTATTGTATCAGCACTACCTATTCAAGAAGCTGTTGATGCTATTGCTCGACAACCATTTTTTGCACAAAAAATTTTGGGATTTACTATTATCACACAAGCATTAATACAAACACCCGTTATTGTTGGCTTTATTATTGCTCTTATTATTAATGCACAAGTTCCTTTTGCACATTGTTTGGCCGATGCGCTTCGGTTGATTTCTAGTGGACTTTGCATAGGTCTTGCTGGTATTGGTCCTGCTATTGGACTTGCTATATTTGCCCAAACAGCCTGCCACACTATTGCACGATATCCTACTTTATACAGAAACTTACTTTCCTTTACTCTTATTAGCCAAACTCTGGTAGAAACACCGGTTATTTTTGCTTTCTTGGTTTCATTAATGATACTTTTTTTTGTGCCTCGACTACATGAAGAACAATTAATAGCGGGTATTGCAACTATTGCTGCTGCTTTATGTACCGGTTTTGGAACCTTTGGCGTTGGTATTAGTTCAGGCAATACTGCAGGTTACGCATGCAAAGCAATAGCTTCAAATACATCTTTGCAAAATATCATCAGCCGCATAAGTCTTTTTGCACAAGCATTGATAGAAACAAGTGTAATATATGCAGTATTAATTTCTATGAGCCTTCTTTTTATTGCGCAGCGTTTATAAAAAACCACCTTTTCACTTAGTTATACAACATTATCTAGACACTATTAATAAAATTTTTTGAAGAATATGTATATAATAGATAGATTTTTATAATAATTATATCCTTAATTATTCTTACAATTTGAAATAATTGGCTCGTTATTTAAGCATACCTCTATTTTTACCTTATGATAATTTTACGTTATAATAGTAATAGAGGGATTATTTAGATAATAAGACTGTTGCTATTCCCTTCTACTATATCTTATGTATCTACAGATGTTTTGTATAATAAAAAACTATTAGACATATCTTAATAGCACAGCATTAACGTATGGATGTATATGAAAAAACGGATTATTATAATCGCTTCTCTGATTCTTATTGTCTTTTGCTTTATATATAAAAAAAGATCAAATAAGCCCCATAATACCTATGAACATATGGCACCTTATGCAAGACAATGGCAAAACAAAGACAAAAAAAAGATTATTATATTCACCGGCAAAGGCGGTCAAGGACATCTTTCGGCAGCGCAAGCTTTACGTGAATATGTAGGTGATGCATATGAAATAGAAACAATATGCCCTATTGAAGATATACTGGGGGAATTAGATTTTATTCACACTATTACCTTTGGCAATTTCTATGCTGAACAGCTTTATAATTATTGCCTTACTCATCATCATATATGGCTTGTAGATGCAATGGTATGGTCTGGCTTACAAGTTTTTGCCTATAAATATGAAACTATTAAAAATCTTATATACAATTATCTACAAGAAAAAAGACCTGATTTGATCTTATCAGTTATTACTATGGTTAATGGCGTTACCGCCCAGGCTGCTCAGGAATTACATATTCCCTTCTGGGTCATCCCTACTGATCTTGATCCTTCAATATTTTTATATACTCTTCATGCACCATCAAGTCCTCAATTTTTCTTTAATATTCCCTATAATCTTCCTGAATTATATGAACACATTAGTGTGGCAAATATACCAGATACCCAAATTACCTATGCAGGATTTCCCGTACGCAAACAATTTTTGCAATCTTATAATCACTTGGTAGTTAAACAAGAATATGGAATTCCTATTAATAAGCCGGTAGTTATGTTAATGATGGGGGGATTAGGTATAGGAGAAACTATACCATTTGTACAAGAATTAGCAAAAATCAATACCCCGGTACATTATCTAATCTGCATTGGAAAAAATGAATCATTACGTCCACGCATAGAAAAAATTTTACATAATAATGCATCAGAAGCTATAACGTACTCTATTATTGGTTTTACCCCTACCATTGCTCCACTAATGGCTATTTCAGATATTCTTATTACCAAATCAGGAGGTGCTACTATTAATGAAGCATTATATCTAGAAATACCTATGATAATTGATGGTACATCACGCGCACCACAATGGGAATATTATAATCGTTCTTTTATTGCTAATAACGAATGTGGCATATTACTCAAAAAAGTTAAAAAGTTATCAATAATACTCAGCGATTTGTTGCACAACCCCAATAAAATAGCAGCTATGAAAGTTGCTATACAGCATATATCAAAACCTAATCCTGAACACATAATACGCAATACAATAGCAACATTATTAAAATAATAAAAGCCGGTATTAATACCGGCTTTTATTTTCAATACATCTGGTAGAGTTTACTTTTGTTCTCTAGATATATCACGTTTATCATAATTCTTCTTGAAAATAGGATATGCTTTTTTATATGCTTCGGCTAATTCGCTACTTTCTTTTTGCAACTGAGGAAAAAATTGTCTAGATTCAGACCAATTAAACCGTTTCTCTATTTCTATTTTATTATCAATCCAAGGTTTTTGTAATGCATCAATTTCACTACTTTTACTACTATATATAATATATTCAAATAAATTTGAAACTATCCCTGAAAATATAACTCCACCAATAATAATAGGCACATTTAATACTGATAACGCATTATCATCCTCATCTTTAGTCTTATTACTTGCAAGATATGCTGTACCCGCTACAAATGCCATACTAAAAACTGACTTAAATCCACCATTTTTCAATGCATTGCGTTGCTTTTTACTTCTTTCTTGTTCATACTGATCAATTTTGATATTGCATAATGCTGTTTCTTCCATAAAATAAGATAAAGCTTCTGCTCTTTTTTCTGATTTTTTTGATGTTAATCTCTTATTATAATAGGCAAACTTGTCTGAGCATGGTTCTCGCAATGTTTTATCTAATGCATGAAGTTTTGCTAGCTGTTCAGCTCTTATATCTTGCATAGACTTTTGCTGATCAACTAGAGGATTAGCATCAGGTATCAAAGGCTGAGGAGGTACTGGCGACGGTATATCATTATCATTACCATTATCATTGTGTTGTTGGTTTTGTTCTGCCGAATCTAACAATGAATTACTACCAGACACTTCATCTTCACATCGCATCTGTATAGAAGCAACCATTAATACTACTAATACTACCGCTATTGATTTTAATTTCATAAATACATTCCTTTGTTTTTATTACATATAAAAAAAGAGAAGCTATATACATTGCTTCTCTTTTTTTGATTTATTAATGTACGTGGGCTCTAACCTATCAATGATAGATTAAATTTATATTTTATCTACTAATCGTATCTCCACACGACGATTTAGCCATTGTGCATTACGATCACCAGTCACTGGTTGTCCATCTATTATTGCAGGAATATCTTGACCCCTACCAACTATGCAAACACGATTTGCATTAATACCTTGCGATACCAACAAATCTTTTACATATTTTGCACGTCTTTCTGATAATGCTAAGTTATACGATGAAGATCCTGCTGAATGACATGCATGCCCTTCAACCAAAATTACGGTATCATCTTCGATTTGGGCAAGC
Organism: Candidatus Babeliales bacterium; assembly: GCA_035940365.1. Classification (GTDB taxonomy): domain Bacteria; phylum Babelota; class Babeliae; order Babelales; family Vermiphilaceae; genus DASZEX01. The sequence continues at coordinate 36,201 of DASZEX010000097.1, forward strand.
AATTCTTTCAGTTGCTGTGCATCTGCTTCAATAATAGATTGTTGGTCATTTTTAATACCGTACTTATTAAATTCAAAATATATATTTTGCAGATTTAACTCTTCTTGTTCTTGCTTTGTCAAATTAATATCAATTGACTCAACTACTTGATAGGCTTCACGGTCAAGTTCATTTTCAACTGCCAAAATTTCTTCATCAGCAAAAACAAATTCTCCTAAATCTTCATCAAAAAAACTCACAATTTCTTGATCATTTTGTTCAATATGGCCAGCATCTACTACAAGAGGAATATCCGTTGCAGTAAATACATCAATATGTTGAGTAACTTGCTTTGGTTTTTTTTGTGGTCCACAACCAGCAAGACTGGCAAGCATGGTAATTGATAGCACTATTTGTTTTTTCATATATATACTCCTTTTGCGCACACAAAGTGGTGTTGTAGGTTTAAGGTATAATGATTATACAAGAAGAATGTAGCACACTTTTAGACAATTATCTACCAAGATAATTTAGTATAGAGTATACTTGTAATAAAAAAAATCTATTGTGCATAATAATGTTATATTCATAAACAAACAAGGTGGAGGATGAAAAAAATACTTATTAATAATAATCCTTGGCAATTACGTGTTGCTATTTTAAATAATGGCCGTTTGCAAAATATTTATTTCGCAGCACATGCACAAGAAACATTGGAACGAGCTTTTTTCAAAGGTATTGTCAGTAAGGTATTGCCAGGTATACAAACTGCGTTTGTTGACATAGGACAAGAACGGGCCGGTTTTTTGCATATTTCAGAAATTTGTCATGATACTGCCTTTGATCGTATGAATGCACTTGTAGATGATGAAAAGGAATTGACGCAGAAAAAAAAACGTTCACATAAGCCTAAAGATATTCATACATTATTTAAAGAAGGCAACCAAATTTTAGTACAGGTCAGCAAGGAACCGGTTTATCAAAAAGGCGCAAAATTAACCACATGTTTTACATTGCCAGGACGCTTTTTTGTGCTTATGCCTACTATATCACGCATTGGAGTATCTAAAAAAATAGAATCGCATAATGAGCGTATGAGACTAAAAAATATTATGCGTGAATCTCTACCTGACGGAATGGGGGGTATTATTCGTACGACTGCTCAAGGTTGTGATGAACTGGTGCTCAAACAAGATCTTTCTTATTTAATTAATACCTGGAACAGTATCCAAACAAAATTTAAAACAGCTGCTGTTGAATCAAAAATTTATGAAGATATTGATCTTTCACTACAAGTGATCCGCGATCATTTAGGAGAAGATGTTGAAAGTGTTATATGTGATTCGGCTGAAACTCAAAAAGAAGTAACTGCCTTTATTGAACGGATTTCTCCTGAACATAGATATAAAGTAGCTTTATATGACAATCCTATTCCATTATTTGATTTTTATGAGGTAGAGAACCAAATTGAATATGCCTTACATAAAAAAGTACCATTAAAATCGGGCGGATCATTAATTATAGAATCAACAGAGGCTATGACGGTTATTGATGTCAATACAGGACGATTTGTGGGTAAATCATCTCTGGAAGATACAATACTCAAAACAAATATGGAAGCTGCCCAAGAAATTATTCGTCAGCTTATATTACGCAATATTGGTGGCTTGATTGTAATTGATTTTATTGATATGGCTACCGAAAACAATCGCCGCTCTTTAATTCAATTTTTTGAACGTATTTTATATGAACTAGACAAGTTTCAATCGGTAGTACTTAAAATCTCAGAATTTGGTATTGTCCAAATGACCCGTAAGCGGTCGGGCAAAACATTAATTCAACAATTAACTGATACGTGTCTTACCTGCAAGGGTCAAGGCTTTGTTGAATCAGTTCAAACTAGCAGCTATAAGGTATTACGCGCAATAAAAGCTGAATTATCCTCATATGAAAGAGGCGATAGCTTAACTATAAAATTACACCCTGAAATTTTTTCCTATATTGTTAATACCGAATACAATTCTATTTTGGAATTAGAAAAACTATTTGGTATCAAAATTATAACTGCGCAAGATGGTCGTATTGCAGCTTCTACATACAAAATTATAAAAAAATGATACAATACATATAAATTAATTTAATGCGCCTTGGAGGATCTTGTGAGTCGTCCCCATTCTATTCTTGATAGATACCCAGATTACCAAGTGGTAATTGGTATAGAAGTACATGTACAACTTACTACCAATACTAAGATTTTTTGTTCCTGTGCCAACCAGGCCGGTGCTGATCCAAATACTAACATCTGTATTATTTGTGCTGGGTATCCTGGCGTACTTCCTATGTTTAATAAAAAAGTGCTTGAATATGCCATTGCCGTTGGTCGTGCTACCCATTGCAGTATAAATCGTAATTGCTCATTTGATCGCAAACATTATTTTTATCCTGATTTGCCTAAGGGATATCAGATTACTCAGCAATTTGAGCCAATTTGCACGGGGGGCTATATACCTATTCGCCATGAAGATGGTTCATATAAACATATTCGCATCAATCGCATTCATATGGAAGAAGATGCCGGCAAAAATATTCATGCCAGCACCAGCAATGTCAGTTTTGTAAATCTAAATCGAGCGGGAACCCCTTTACTAGAAATTGTCAGCGAACCAGATATTTCTGATGCCCATGAAGCAAAAGCATATCTAAAAATGCTCCATACCATTGTTCGTTGCTTGGGTGTCAGTACGGGCAATATGGAAGAAGGTGCATTTCGTGCTGATACTAATATATCAGTACGAAAAAAAGGCGATACCAAATTAGGTACTAAATGTGAATTGAAAAATATTAACTCATTCAAATTCATATTTGATGCTATTGAATATGAGATTGAACGGCAAATTACTACCCTCCAAGATGGCGGCACTATTAGACAAGAAACACGTCTGTGGGATGGCCAACGCACCGTAATTATGCGAGTCAAAGAAGAAGCAACTGATTATCGTTATTTCCAAGACCCGGATCTGCCTTTGTTAGTTATTGATCAAGAAATGATTGATATTATTGAAAGAAATTTACCTGAATTACCATTTAATACATTCAAGCGACTATGCCAAGATTATGGCCTTACTGCCTATGAAGCTGATATTATCGTGGATGATAGTGCATTGACACGCTATTTAGATGAGGCAATGGGTTATTATAAAAGTAAAAGCATTGTTAACTGGATCTTGCGTGATATTATCGGTTATTTGAAAGAACATAAAATAACCCTGGATCAATGTAAAGTTACACCACGCTATTTAGCTACTTTGGTTAATATGGTAGATACAGGAACAATAAATAACAATGCAGCAAAAGAAGTATTTATGCATATAGCACAAACAGGTGAGGAACCAACCTACATTGTAGAACAAAAAGGACTTAAGCAAATTGGCTCTGCACAAGAATTAGAAAAAATTGTGCTTGCTATTATTAATCAACACCCTGATTCAGTAGCAGAATATAAAGCTGGTAAAGAACGATTGTTTGGTTTTTTTGTGGGCAAGGCTATGCAAGCAACCAAAGGTCAAGGTAATCCTATTATTATTAATGAGTTACTCAAGAAACATTTACGTAATTAGTTAATGAGGCATATCCATAGATTGAGTACTGTTTCAAAGGTAATCCATAAAGCATATGGCAACAATAAAAATACACAAAAGAATGACACGGGTCGCACAGCATATATAAGCAGCCAGAGCATGGCAGATAATACTAATGCACATAATGTTGACCAACCAAGCATATGTTGATTAAAAAATAAGTATAGCCAATATATATTTAATGCGGTAGTTATGCATAACAAACTCATAACTACCCAAAATCGTCTATTACGCTCTGCCAGATTATAGATAATTAATGCGCAACCGGTTGTGCATACATAAATAAGTTGCCACATACCCCGGATAACTAAGTTTGATGGCATTATTCGCGGCAGAGATAATGAAAGATACCATTGCCATTGATGGAGCATCAATAATCTACTGATTATCATAATGCCAATGGCTACACTGGGAATAATAACCCAATTAAAACGCATTTCAATCTTCATAATACCGCTCTTTTTATTTATATATTAAATACTATCAGTATAAATTATAAGAGATATATAACAAAAAAAACAATACTTTATGTGATCTTATAAAATTAAAAAGCCAATATAATACTGAATGGCAAAGTATAATGTATGTATATACGTTATTTTTCTTTAATAATTTGATCAACTGTTTTATTTAATGGGTGATCAGTCAAGGTATCATAGATATTAATGGCACCAACAAATGCCGTTAGAGAAACTAGAGTTTTCATTAATGACATTGTTTGCATCATAGATCCATTTGAATCAAAATTACGCGTTAATTCTTGCGCCAGACACAAAAAAATACAACTTTTTATATCATGTAATAACAGAGATTGAGCACCACCTGTTAAAACACTTCCAGTATAGAATACAAGACTATATAGTAACAACAGCTTATCAACTGAACTTTTTGTTATATTTAAAACCTGATTTAGATTATATGTGATCAATGCAGCACGGCTTATACTATCAATGTCATTATAGGTTTTTACTGCCGCAACCTGAAGTATATCCAAAATATCCGTTTTCTTTAATGGTAGCTGACATGCATATATAGTGCGCACACTTTCATGATGCTGTGAAGCCATAAAACTCATATTTAAAAGTAGAATTGTTTAAATATTCGAGAAATTCTCGCGTTGTCTTATCTATATCTGAAATAAATGTGTTATGGGTAACGTGAGTTCTAC
>DASZEX010000098.1:0-1738 GCA_035940365.1 Candidatus Babeliales bacterium
AATTCTTTGAATGTATTAAATAATTGTTGTTCTTTTTCAAGTTTATCATTAAATTCTTTCAAAACTTCTTGTTTCGATGATGGCAACTGTTCTGCTACAGATTTTTGCATATACATTCCTTTTAATTTTTCATCCCATTCACGTTCTATACGTGCAGTAACCTCTTTGTCATAAAAATCTTGCTCTATCTTTTGCATAATATTATTAATCTCCTTGTGGAATTCCTCTAATGCTGATTGTGGATTGGCATATGCATGAATTTCAAAATTTTCATAAATATTTTTATTAAATACATCAAGCAACTTATCAGATGTTAATACTATTCTGTATTGAATTTGATCAATATCTGTACTAGTGAGTACCGGCACTTCCTTACTATATACTTGCATAATTTTTGCAATATTGCTTGTTTGGCCTTCAGGTAAACATACTATGCGTTGTTTTCCACCTGGTGCTGATGCATACACACATTTTTCAACAAGCTTTGGATCTTTGAATACAACTTGCAACAAAACTCCTGATTTTAAATTCTCATTTAAATCATGAACGTATTTTAGCAATTCTTTCTTGTATGAATTAACATACAAACCCAAAATATCATATTTATCAATAAATTCTTGCATTATATCTGAAGTTTCGTCAGTCGTTATTTTAATTGTGCTCATTTTGTTATGCCAATAAGCTAACGTACATGATCCGGGACTACTAAGATTACTAGTAAGAGCTGGATTGCATGATAATAAGAATTCACGATCATATAAGTCATCGGAAGTACCTTTTTCTATAAACTGTTCGCGTAATGTTTTTTCTTCTTGGCCTTTATGAATATCTCTTTGTCTTAATATAAGCGGTATTTTTTGTGAATATACCTGACTTTCAACTAATTTTTTATTAAGTATTGCACATTGCGTATCTATATAATGCATCGCATAATATTCAGGTTGTGTACCATGATATAAAATAGTATAACCTGCATCAAAAAACTCTTTTTCTTTTTTAATAATTTCATCAATTTGTGTAAAGTTTAAATTATTTAACTCTCGAAGACTTTTCAGCATTCTTTTCATTATACGATGTTCTTGGATAAAAGCTGGCTCAGCTAATCCATATGTTAGATGTGCTTGTGTAGGGGATAATGGTTTACCGGCTTTTTGCAGCGCCTGTATATGTTTTTCATGCTCTTCTTTGGTTTTGATAGCAAGTAATTCTGAGAGTGATTGATAAAATCGGCGGGCATTCCATGTGCCCAATGATGTTTTTATACGTGATAGCCATGATATTGGTTGTTGTATTGATGTGCGAGGAATATATGATGCTCGCGTTATAGGCATTGATTGAATTTGTACTTTGCGGCTTAATGTACTGAACATCCCATAACTATTATCAAAACATAGCAATAGTATGCTTATTCCTATTGTTATATGTATAAATCGCATAGTATTACTATATAAAAACATAATCCTGTACCTCTCTTACTAGTAAGGATACAATATTATAATTCTGTTATTCAATACTTTTTATATGATTTAATAAAAATAATATTTACAATTCTTCTGGTTTAGATACAACTGGCTCAATAGTTTGACCGAACCGCTTGCGATTAAATTCTTTGAATGTATTAAATAATTGTTGTTCTTTTTCAAGTTTATCATTAAATTCTTTCAAAACTTCTTGTTTCGATGATGGCAACTGTTCTGCTACAGATTTTTGCATATACATTCCTTTTAATTTTTCATCC
>DASZEX010000099.1:0-1773 GCA_035940365.1 Candidatus Babeliales bacterium
AAAAATTTTTTCTAGTTAAAAGTTCAATATAAAGATTCTAATATGCTAACAATTAGATAACATAATACATTGACAGACATACTATTTCCAGCTTGGTGATAGATTTGACTCTTTGATACACACATATTAAAGTCATCACCAAACCCTTGTAATCGCAAATATTCCCTTGGTGTCATTTGTCTTTTTAGCCATGTCAAATAAAATCGCCCACTTGTTGCGAAAAGACATGGTGACATATTTTTTTTTGCTGAAGCTCTCTTTGCCGAACTAACATTTAGATTAACCACCCAATGTTCTTTTAGATCGATTTTTTTTGCCAAATCATTAAGGACTATTTTTTTATGGTCAGTTAATTGTTCTAATGTTTTTTTATCAATTGATTTGATAGGTTTTTCGATAATATCATCAATATTAGTTTTAGGTGTTAATTGAATGGGTTGCGGAAATTTAAATGGTTTCTTTAATTTATCCGATCGAATTAAAACGATATAAATTCGATTTCTACTTTGTGGTAAATCGAAGTCATTAGTATTAAGTACTTGATGATAAATTGTATAAACTTTAAGTTTTTTCAATTCATCCATGATTATTTTGAAGGTTTGTCCTTTTTCATGAGTTAATAATCCTGGCACATTTTCCAATATGATGACACTTGGTTGTTTTTTTTTGATTGTTTCTAGGCATGCATAAAAAATAACACCTTTGTTATCTTTATCAAAGAATCCTTTACGATCCCCCATAGAAGAAAATGTTTGGCATGGAAATCCAGCAACATACCAATCGATTGGTGGAATGTCATCATAATTTCTCGAAAAGATATCATTGTAAAAAATTTGTGGTTTGAAGTTACAGTTGATTGTTTCTTTGACATGAAGATCATTATCACAACTAAAAATATGTTTAATGGGAAGACTTAATGATTTCATGGCATATATAGGTGTGTCTAGTCCACTACAGTCAGTTCCAATTTTGATATATTGTCCCTGATCGTAAATTTTTTTCAATAGATTGTAATATTTTTTATCATAGATATTTTTTAAGTATTGACGATATTTAGGTAATGATTGTATATTTTTTTCATAATATGTTTGATATGATAGCATTATTGTTTATATATAATATGATGATAATTTTTGACATGAAATTTCTTTGTTAGGATGGTTATGCGACCGAAATTTTTCGTTGAATTACTATAAATGTATATTTGTGTGTTCAAATGAACCTATGTTTATCATTTCAAAGTAGAAAAATTTTTTTGGACAAGCGATTTCGTGTACACGAAAATTGATCTTGTGTTCAATAGGTATAGTTATATGGAGGTGACTCCATTGGTTCTTGTTGCTCCTTTATATATTTAATGTAGATGACTAATTTTTAGCCATATCTTCGAGTGCTTCTGCATTTGCTTTTTGATGATTTATAAATCGTATAAAAATACTTTGTTTTAGTTTGGAAAATTTGAAATTAAAAATTCGCAACATATATAGAACTATTTTTCAAAGAACGGATGTCACGGGACGGATTACATACAACGATTACCAATCACAAACACCATGAAGTTAGATATGGAAAAGGGAGTACTGATTATGCTACCACGCAAAAGAAGAATTCGAATGTTACACGAATGAACAAAGGTGGTAATGTATCGCCGGAAATTTTGGAACAATATGGGATTGCAAAAAAGGATATAACCAATTGGTCGAAGGTTCAAGTGGGTGTTTTAAATGCATTGCATATTAATGAGGCAACATTAACGAGAGGAGAGTGGTCTAG
>DASZEX010000100.1:0-6957 GCA_035940365.1 Candidatus Babeliales bacterium
ATACGAAGTGGAGCAAATAAGATAATCAACGTATATATCCAACATTGCCCGATCCATCGTCTTGCTTCCTTTTTTTTGCTTTTTCTAAAACTTACTAGCTAAATTATATCACTTTTGCACTTGTTGCGTAAGGTGAGTTAAATAATAATGGGTATCATGATTAGGGTCACATGCGCATTGCATTATTTCACGCACTGGTGTTTTATATATAGAACCTAATTGTTCCTTTAATTTTTTTTGCTGAACTGCTTCAAATTCAATCGCATGCAAACAACGCGTATTAAAAAATGGCTCTTTCTGCGCATCTGCATAGCTGACCGCAGGACAACTATGAGCCATTGCATCATCATCTGAAAGAAATTTTTTGATCCATGGATCTTGAATAGCTGCTATGTCAATAGGAGTATTCAAATCAATAGTCTTATTATCTGCATCACCTTTGTATATATTGCCTTTGAATTTAAAGAAAAAGGTATGTTGCTGTGGCTCAAAAATTAATTTTGTTCCTTGTGCATCAATTTCAGTACCAAGCTGAGTAGCGGATGGAGTTAAATAATTTTCAATATCCATTATATTTAACTGAGATTGAGCAGGAGAAATAATCATTACTTCTATTTTTTTTGTAAAATCATAAGACATATCACATGAGGGAATTTTATAATTTGCTTTAGTACCACCAGGCCAAAAAGCGGTATTAATCGCATTCACTATATATTCACCTTTTTCATTTTTTATGCAGGCTAGTCTCCTACTTTTATATTCATTTGCTGACACAAAAACAAAAGTAGAATATTCTTCTGATACTGTTGGACACAAATATGCATATCCATCTGTTGAGGTTTTATATATTTTATACATAGCCAATGGATATGCAGTTAAATTAATAGGATTAATTACATATCTGGCTTTTTTGATTAATGCATGATCTATAATAATTTTTGCCAAACTTGCATCAACAGAAGATTCAAATTTTAAATCTTCTATATCTTGATTTTCGATAGGATGTTGAGTTAATTCTTTTGCATATTGATAACCAACTATTTCCGCAAGGTCTGGCTTATGTATATACGTTAAATCATTAATAATCTTTGGAAATGTCGCAAAAGATATTTTATATCGAGAAAAAATATCAGAAATTGCTGGCGGGATATTATTATATATACCGCGTTTGAAGTCAGTTTCGATAGTTTTGTTAATCTGAATAATTTGGTCTATTTCTTGTGTTAGTTTTATAGATGCATATTCAATATGCTCTACAGCTATCTTTTGACCCTTTTGTTCCCAAGTACCAAACCCAGAAAAAAATGGAAAGCGACTAGTGTCAATAGAAAGCACTGGCAGGGGACCTATAGGTACTTTTTTTCTTTCATCTTTAAATAAAACTTTAACTTCTTCAGCTTTTTCTTCTGGTATTTCTGAAGCATATATATGCCAGGATAAACATACAAAAATAATTGATAATAATCTTTGTATATATTTATTATTAATCATATTTGTATGCATACCATAACCTTATCCAATGAACAATGCATTATGTATTCTTTTGATATTGCATGGAAAGTGGAGGTTTGGGCATTCGTTTAGCATGCATCATTTCTTGAGCTTCTTGGTCACTAAGCCATCGTTTATGTTTTACAAAGTATCGCCCTTGAAATCTTACTAAATCCTCATCCCACGGTTTAGATACAGTACCTTGATATTGATATCCTTTAAATGCAATACCCCTATCTTCACACTCTTCTTGCACAGTACGTAAAAAAGATTGATTATCATCAAACATAAGTATAGTAGTTGGCTGCATATGCATTTTGTCCAAAAATGCACCGATTGCTTTTCCCTTTGCTACCTTATCAGTAGCCAATATTCCTTTATAAAACACGGGATGTTTATCATCTATAGTAAATTTTAATATTTTTGTATTATATGAACCTTCAAAGCCAAGCGATTTTAAATGATTATAACGCCATTCTTCTAATGGTTCTTTGCTGCTATTATTATGAAATCCTGTATATATAAAGGTACATGCTATAACTGGTATACCCCTTGCTTTTAATTGTTCTATATTATCAATAATATATGGTTCTATTAATCGCGATTTTGCTTCATACATATACCAATGATTCCATACTGGTCCATAAAAATCAAAATCTAATGCATATTTTGTACTGAGCCATTCCCAAAATTTTTTAGCTTCGGGGGAACTTTCATGAAGTGTAATAGTATCAACTGGTTGAATAAGCGTATCATCAACATCAAAAACAACTAAACTGCCTGGTTGTATTGCATCAAAGTCAATCTGCTTGAATGATTGTATTTTTTTAATGAATGAGGGACATACACATTCGCTTTTTGCGGTTGAAATTGATGGTACATTCTGATTTGCAAAAATCGGCTGACAAACAATAGCAATAAGTATGCTATATAATTTTTTTTTATAAGGATTCATAGTACTATACATGCTCTTTCCTTTTTTGCTTTATTTTCAAAGTTTATTTTTCTACATAAAGCATAGCACAATAAAATATCAAATAGCAATACAATTTTTAATATAGTCAAAAAAGAATGTTTTTTGGCTATGCATGCTAATTAGATTTATTCATATGAACAGTACTCAGGCTAATGGTATTTTTTGTTTACTATCATTGTGTAATTATGTTTGCATTTTGTACGCTAAAAACAAAAATAAATATATTGTGAGTGTACTATGTATATAATCAAAAAGAGTTGGCAAATATATCAGATAATTTCTATAGCGTTCATATGGTGTGTAGTATGCAACATATCAATAGTGCATGGCCAACAGGCCTGTCCAGCAGAACCAGGTAGCCAATGTCCTATTAATAATGGGTTATTAATTTTTTTGGATGATTTAGAAAGTGATACGGCACCATATGTTATGCATCGCATTGGAGTAGCAAGTCATACATTTTTGGGCGCCTTTTTGCAGCAAGCAGGACCTATTATTGTTTCAGCTTCTATTCTGGACAATGTGAAAGAATATGAAAAACCAAAAGAGCAAGATCCGTTAAAACTTATTGAGCGGCAAATAGCTATAGTGCAAAAGTTTCCTCATATAGATGATAATGAAGCAAAAGAAATTAAAAGTATTTTTCTTGCAGCGATATCATTTAACAAAACAACCGCACAAGCATGGATTATAAAAAAAATTAATGATGCTCTTTATTTATTGTTGCCCAAACAATATTTGCAAAGTAGAAATGTATCAGAAACCGAAGTACAAGCATTTATTTCTGCAGATGATGAATCAGTAACATCGGTTGAACAGCAATTGGGATTGAAGGTAAATCATATGGAAACAGTAATGGATATTGATACTATCAAAAAACCATTGCCGGAACCACCATTTGCAACTTATTTTATACCTGCATTATGGAATACTGAACGGCAAACCAGTTCTATATTTGTGACAAATCAGGAATATTATAGATATAAACAGAATACTATTCCAACATGGTCAATTTTGATAAATGGTCATGGTACACTTGGCGGTACAATAGTTGGACTTTGGCTTGAAGATTTTAAGCAATTTTTATCTTTTTTGCAAAAGTCTATTCATACTAAATTGCTATACTATGTTTCATGTTATGCCGCAGGTATTAATCATAGAATATTGTATGAAGATGCACAAAGTAGAATAGACAAGACATATCCTTTTGCTATTATTACGCAAGCATTGACAGATGCGCCGGTAACTGGAGTGTTTATTGTGCCACAGGAGGTACAAGGGCAATTACAGGCATTGTCATATATACAATATGAGATTTTTCTTAATAAAATACTATCAACAGAGATTATCAATTATTATGAAATAGCTAATTATTTGAATTTGGAAAAATTTAGTATTGGCGGATTACCACAAATTAGATTTCCTGGTCTTGCATGGTTTTCTGTTATCGATGAACAAAAAGTCTGTTCAATTGGCTCAATTTTGGCAAAAACCCGTACGTCACCGCTAAATATAGAAACTTTTTTTGCCAGACAAGGTAAATCAGCTAACCCACTTGGGATTTTATTGTATGCACAAGATATTCCGTTTGAATTACTGATTAATACAAAATTAGAAAATGGCTTACCGCCAACTATGATATCTATGATCCCGGGTAATGCTTTGCATCGGATTAAAAAAATCTCATCTACCGTGCATGATATTGATGAGCTTTTGTTTAGCTTTACACGTATACCAATGCTTGCTCCAGAAAAAGTTTTTATTATTGATGAAGTAGTTGGTTTGGCTGTTATTACTGATAAAGAGGGCCAAACTGAAAAGAAACCTATAAGCATGTATGATGTGGTAATTCATCTTACTATGTTGCAAGATAGTATTTACCTTAAGTTAGATAATGTTTTGTATACATTAACAAAAACAGCAATGGAAAAAGCATCACCTATTGATCAAACAGAATATAGACTTCTTTTTGCCCGCTGTACACCACCACAAGAGACTGCAATTCCCATTGAGCAAATAACTGATTTTCAAACAACAATGGATACTTTTTTTGCAGCAACTTTGCCAAGTAATATTGCTGGGGCAAAAATAATAAGTGCATTTAATTATATGCCTAATAGCATGGCATTGCGCATACCAACTATCAAGGGGCTTCCATGCCCGCCAGAAAATCCGGGTTGCTGGTGGGATTTTGCTGGCTATATAGCTCAACAGGCATCATTTGGTACGCATAAAATTATATGGGTTGATCGCATTAAAGTTTGCAGCGAACAAGATTGTCAGATTATTTTGTCAGATGTTATTATTGATGTAGATAAAGAAGAAACCATAGTATACTTCACCAATCCAGATCAAAGTATGGGAATGGTGAGTAATATCCGCGGTATGGCTCGCATTGCTGAGTCTTATATACCCAAATATACTGCTCTATTTAATTATTTTGACCAACATCATCAATTACCTGCATCAATACCTACGAAAATACCAACAACACAAGAATTACTAACGCCGGAAGCTATTGCTACTATAGAAAAAGTGCAACAGAAAAAAGTACAGCAACAAAAATCATCTGAAGTTAAAAAATCAAGCAGAACGAGAAAAAATAAAAGACATCCACGTAGAAAATAATACATTTCAAATAAAACAGCTATACTTATACGTATAGATTAACAAGCAATTATTTTATTGCAGCAAAAGAGATAATATACATGAATAATACATGCATTATAGTAATGTTTATGAGTATGGCTGTTGTTTGTCATGCACAAGATTTGACTATCGAAGAATGGAATCACGTAGATAAAATATTATATCCAGGTTATGTACCAATTATTAGTAGTCAAAAATTGCGTTATGTACCTGCAGAAACCAAAATGGCATTCAAATACCATGCGTTTAAACCATTTTTTGATACTGCTATGAACAATAGAGCAAATAATGAAACAAGATTAGTAACAGAATTTCAGGACTATATAAAAAGCATCGATGATCTTGCTCAAAAAATTAATCAAATGTCTATACCTAAAAAAAAACCAGATACTATTGAGCAGCCCAAACCAGCAGAAACGTTTGGATCCAAATGTTTTGGTATATTGAATTCTGCATACACATTTTTTTCTCGTCCTGTTGAGCACATTGTACAACCTAAAAAAGAAGATATATGTAGACAAATAGATGCATTATTAGAGCAGCAACGATTGCTTGTCAGAGCCTGTAATTTTTTTGAACAGACGAAAATTGATCTGCTGACAGCTAAAGGCACGGATGATGTAGAACTATCTGGACAACAGTTTGCACGTTGTGCGCAATATGTTAATCCTGCAATGGTATTGGGTAATACAAAAAATGAATATGCAGATGAAATAAGAGGATGTTTTCAGGTATTACAGAACAATTGCGATGCATACAATTCTGATGGTATTGATCCTACATACGATATAAACCGAGATCCGGGGAATGAAATATGTACTGTTTCGTATCGCCCATTTCATGGTATTGGGATTGGTACTAAAATCTTTTTCAAAGCGGATTTTTTTCTATCGCCCTATATCAAAAAGTGCGCATCATATGCAGGCGCATATGATGGGTATGGTAGAGATAAATCAGTTTTTCATGATGATCCTCGGTATAATGCACATATTCATGGCCAATATGGTGCAGTTTTTTTGCTTAGTCCTCATGAACCTGGGTATGATGCTACGCAAGCAGGTGAGAATACGACCTGGATTAGAAGAAATTCACAGAATGAACTTTTATGGGTAACATGTAATCGTTATGTAAATGCTAAAAATGGTACCCCTAGCAATAAACAGAATTTTGGTCCAAACTTTGGGGACTAAATAAAAAAGATGGGAATTCATAGGTTTAACCCCATGTTTCGGATACTCGCTTTTGGCAAATAGCCGAACAAGCTTCGAACTACCTTCCCACCTTTCATTATCAAGGTAACAAAAGGCCTACTATAAAGTCAATATTTTTTAATAATAGAATTATTTTTTAATTTATTTTATATAGCAAACCATAGATCTGGAGCGCGTATCCAATATTAAAAAATTATATTTTTTTAATCAAAAAATATGAGAAAAAGAATACTATACATGTAATCTGCAAGATAGTAGTATTGGGTTATTATGTTCTATTATATACATGATCGGATATGTATTACCAAGCTACCTGTAATACAAAGCCAACCAACCCATAGGGGTGCAAAGGCATCTCCAACTATATAGTATTGTAATAGCAATGCTATGCCAAAACCACCTACTGAATGAGCAAAACTATTTAACATAGGATGTTTTGCAAAATACATTAAAGATTTGGTGTATAATCCTTTAAACATATTGTTTCCTATATATAGTGCGCACACTTTCATGATGCTGTGAAGCCATAAAACTCATATTTAAAAGTAGAATTGTTTAAATATTCGAGAAATTCTCGCGTTGTCTTATCTATATCTGAAATAAATGTGTTATGGGTAACGTGAGTTCTAC
>DASZEX010000101.1:0-10949 GCA_035940365.1 Candidatus Babeliales bacterium
GGTAGTGATGTAACTTCTATTGAGGTTCCATTAATGCTTGATGTGTATGCAGAAACTATAAGAAACTATAATATACCTCATGTAAGTGATATTAATTTTAGTTGGTTTCCTTTTGGTTCTACCTGTGGTGGCTATAAAAATAATGAAATATTTAAAATAAATGATAATTATATTAAAATTTATTTTTCTGAAAGAAATCCTGCAGATGTATTAGGATATGGAAAAGATTATGATAAATTATTAATTGTTACTTATGCAGCAAATAGCAATGCATATGCCGGTAATGAATATTGGAGAGGAAAAGGCAAAACTACTGCTTCCAGTGCCTGCCAAGCGGCATTGTCTTCTACTATGGCAAAAATGCAAAATCCAAAAATTAATGATAAAATAGCTGGCATTTACACCGTATATTATGATCCTGAAGAGTATAGAGCACCACGAACTACATCAGTAACTCAACCTAATATTACTGGTACGCCAATACTGCCCTCAGACTCAATAAAAGAACCTGAATTAGGAGCACAACAACCAACGATATCTGCATTGCCAATTGCATCTACTACACAAACAAATCTACCTGCAGAAAAAGAAATGATATCAGAAACAACAGAAACTCAACCTAGTATTACAGGTACACCTAGCCCAAGCTTAATAAAAAAATTTGAAGAAGCACAACCAATGAAATCTGCATTGCCAACTGTATCTACCACACAAACAAATCTATCTGCAGAAGAAAAAATAAAACAAGCAACAAAATTAACTCTTACTCCAAAACCGTGGAATTTCTTGGATTATTTACAAAATATAAAGCAGAGATTCACTGCATATATTTCTCCCTATACACCCGCATGGCTTACACGAAAAAGGGTTTTAGCTGGCGGTTTAGGGCTTGTTGGTACAGGTGTTGGCGCATATTATTTGTATTCAAAATATTATGGATCAAAGAGATAAGTTTATGCATCCGTAATGTGATGGCAATATCTACAGCCTATATTTTCTGTTTCAAGTACATTTGGCAAATATAAGCTTTTAGTTTATAGTAATAACGTTTTACACGTAAATTATCTTATTGAATAAAGAAGAAATATTTGGAATGTATATGAAATTATCACGTCTCATTATATTAAGTTGGTTATTAAGTAATGTGCATAATAACGCAATGAAACCTCAAGTACAAGAACCGCAAGTCTATCTTGATACATTTGATACTCTTGTGCAAAAATCGCGCAATTTTGGAGCGACAATAGAGTTTAAAACTGAAAATAACAGAATTGAAAATCTTGGTACTACTGATGAGTTAAAAATAGATATCGCTCGCCATGCAATGCATGCTTATCCTGTAGTACATGAAAAGGTCCTTCGTTTGATTGATGGTTTTTTAAATTTTAAAAAACAACATGGCACTACTATTGAAAAAGAGTTTTATAATGGACAGTATTGTGATTCGATAAGTTATATTAATCGTCTTATTAAAAAGAGGCCAGTTGTTTTTTATGATCATATTGATAAGACAACAGAGCGTGACGGAGGAATATGTTGCCCTGGTAAAAGCCATCTTATAGGTACTGATGCCGCTGCTGCAGCTTCATTATATGATTATATATCATATGATGAAATGGCATTAGGTGCTTTTATAGGGATTTCATCACCAACATATTGCATTAATAATGTTTCTCGAAAAAATTTTGGCCGCAAAGATGAAGATAATACTTATATAAACAAAATCATATTTGTTGGTATTGTTGGTGCTCGTTTTGAAAGGGCAGGACGCATGGAGTGTGAACACATGTTAGTTTCGCCTAGTAATGGTAAAAAACAGGAAGGACTTAATACTATAAAACCAGAACATTATGGATTTTATGCAACGTATAATCACGTAAATCCATTAACTATATGGAAAAAATTTTATAATAATTATACTTTTCCCACCTATGCTGAAGCACAAAAACAGGCTGAGGAGTGCGTTAATGGAATGGGGAGATTTTGCCCAATAAATAACGGTGCCTCATATTTAGACAATTGGATATATAAAGAACGGATGCGTATTACATTATTAACATTTCTTACTGAAGCACAAAAACGTGGTACACAATATGGCCAGCAGGTATATGTACATTTAAGTGGCTTAGGCTTGGGCAAAACATGGTCCAAACATCCACAACAACAAGGTCATATTATGCGAGAAATATGCGCTGATCTTTTAAAAAAATATAAATTTCCCAACATTACTGATTTAGATTTAGCGTACTGGCCAGATTGCGCTGGCGATTCAAAAACTGAATTAGAAAATGGTAAAATAAATAGCTCCGATAGTAGCTGGTACTTTGAGGCAGATGAATATAGAGTCAAAATACATTGGTCCCAAAATGCACCAGCACAAAACACAGAAGATAAACAAGACAAACTAATTGTTGCTTCATATGCATGGGATAGCAATGCATTTCCTGGTAATGAATATTACGTTGGTGCTTTAGACCAAAGCGACGATCCTGCTGCAGCTTCTGGATCAACCATTGCTGAACTACATAATTGTGAAATAAATGATGAATACATAACAGCAGAGAATTTACGGATTTGTACTGACGATGCTCAAGAGATATCGGTAGATGAATATCGTAAAAGAAAAGAGCAAATGATAGCACAGGATTCGCCTAATTTACCTTCAGTAATTGATCCTGTAGACAATAACGCTGAAATATTGGTAAATAATGCAGGTACAGATAATAATGCATCTGATACTAGTGATGATGATGAACCTTCAGGTGAACTGCCTAAGGAAGTAGTTGATGCTGTGAATGACAGTGTACAAAAAGGGTATGATAAAGCGTGCAAGGCTCAGAAAGAATTCGAAGATAAATATACTCAGGCTAGACCTCTGGCAGAAAATGACTCAGATAATGAAGATGAAAAGCGAGTAAATGAGAATGTTAATGATTCAGATGCATTATCACCTGATGATTGGCAAAAAATAAAGGGCTTGTACGCTGAATTAGGTTCAGACCAAGAAGGAGCTGATCAACAAATAGATGCTGAAAAAAATCTTGATGAATTAACAAAAAAATCCACAGGTCAAACAGCTCCATCAAACACAGGTAATATGCCAGATGCTGATAATAAAGTCATTGATATAAGCAATCCCGATAGTGCAGCAAATAAACTACTAGGTGAACAAATGTCGCAAGACTTAAAAAGGCTTGTAGAAGAAGAAAGAATAAAAAAACTTAATCAAAACCCTGCAAGCAATAATAATATAAAAGGTTCTGCCTCAGACGTTGGTCAAACTATTCCCTCTACAAAAAATTTTAGGCCGTTTCCTTGGTTGCCTTCTATATTTATATGGCCATTTAATAGAAATAATAAGAATGATGAGAAAATGCCTGTTGGAGTAGGGCCTGCTTTTTCTATTGACCAACAATTAAATAATAGTGCAAGGAATGTAAATCAAATGCTTGCGCAAAAATTTCCTCAAGAGTATCCAAATACTAAGCTGGGTCCAAATACTAATAATAGTACGGCTTCGAGATTTACCTATAGCAATGTATTTAAAGGATGTTTAGGTATAGGAGTTCTTGGTCTTGGTGCTGCTTATGCTTATATTAAATTGATGAAATCACAAGCAACCCCACCTGCTGGTACTGGTTCATGGTATACCTCATTCTATAATAAATGGATATACAAACAGTCCTAGAAATATAGCTTAGCCTCACAATTATTTGATAATTTGCGATAAAAATCATTGCGATCTATCAATATAATATGCTAAATTGAAATTAGCAGTGTTATTAATCTATGATTGGGGGTTATATGTATGTCAAGAAGATATCTTATATAGGCATAGTGCTTGTATGCATAATCAGTATTAATAGTAATGGTATGGTGAGCCGGGTATACCAACGTGGCCAACAAATTGGCGCCCGCGCAGCAGCAATACCTGGACGTGTAGGCGAAAAGATAAAGAGTTATTGTGCAAAAATCAAAGGTTATACGGGGATTGCTGAACCTGGATCAATTAAAGAACAAATTATGCCATATGCGCACTATCCAATAATATATAAGCGAGGAGGACACTGGTTCAAAGGACCTCCTAATCTCATAGACCAAGCAAAACTTGTCGATCCATTATTGAAAACGGAAAAAATATTAATTCCTCTGACAGCATTGATGGCTCTGACAAGTACAGCAATGCTAACTTCTGGTCATGCAAGCGGCCTAGGAGGAATAATTGGAAGCATTGTAACTTTTGCGTTATTTTATCAAACTATGCCATATAAGGCAGATCCATTTCTTGCTGCTCGCAGCATATTAAAACAAGCAATACTCAAAGGATATTTAACAAATCAAGAACGCCTCCAAGCGGCATTATCAAAGTTACTTTCTAGTGGTTTTGATATTGACCCATCAGATTTTCCGGTAGATATTATTAATGAGCCATTACTTGATGGCCAAACATTATTACAGCAGCTTTTAGTAAAAACAGAAAAATCAGGCTTAATATCATTTGCCATTAGCTATGGAGCAGACCCACAAGCCCATGCTGCCAGTACTTTACATCCTATTGAAATAGTACTTAATGAATTATTGCATTCCGAACGATCGCTTACTCTGCTTGCCTTGGTAAATCCTTATATTACACAGTATCAACACCCCATTCCTGCTGATATTGTAGAAAAATTAATGAAATATGTAGACGACAAAAGAACCTATGTAATTGAAAGCATCAAAAAATCAAGCAAGGAAGGATATTTTGAACTGGATAATAATAAAAAAGCTTATTACGCCAATGAGCTTTTGGCGCTTAACCAAATAGAAGAAGCACTTGCATTGCGCGGTAATATTCCGGCATCACAAATAAAAAGTCCATTTATTGAAGAGTAACTATAAATACTAAAAAATAAAAAAGAGGCGGCACATATACCACCTCTTTTTTTTATGTATATTACTTAGCTTTTGCCATTAGTTGGTACGGTTGTGGCATCTCTTTTATTAATAGATTCAAAAAATTCTTTATTTGTTTTGAATTTATTCATTTTATCAATTAAGAATTCCATGCCTTCATTGGTATTCATAGTAGAAAGGAATTTTTGCAGTACCCATACTTTATTGAGTGCATCTGCTGATAGCAATAATTCTTCGCGGCGAGTACCAGATATAGGCAAGTCAAATGCAGGGAAAATACGCTTATTTGATAATTTGCGCGTCATATGCATTTCCATATTACCGGTACCTTTAAATTCTTCATAAATGACTTCATCAGCACGTGAGCCAGTATCAACCATAGCTGTTGCCAGTATAGTTAATGAGCCTGCTTCCTCTGTTGCGCGTGCGGCACCAAAGAATCTTTTTGGATGTTGCAATGCATTAGCATCAATACCACCAGTCAAAATTTTACCTGAAGCGGGAGCAACGGTATTATATGCACGAGCAAGGCGGGTAATAGAATCTAGTAGAATAACTACGTCCTTGCCAGATTCTACAAGGCGTTTTGCTTTTTCAAGTACAATATCGGTTACTTGTACATGTCTTTCTGCCGATTCATCAAAGGTAGAACTAATAACTTCTGCTGGTGTACCACGTAAGGTACGTTTAATATCAGCAACTTCTTCTGGCCGTTCATCAATAAGAAGTACAATTAAATGCACTTCTTTGTGATTATCAACCAATGTTTGTGCAATTTCTTTCAAGAGTAATGTTTTACCCACTTTTGGCGGAGCCACAATTAGACCCCGTTGGCCTTTACCAATAGGAGTAAAAATATCCATAATACGGGTTGAAATTGCTTCTGGCTTCCATTCTAAATTAAATTTTTCATATGGATGTTCAGGTGATAAGCGATCAAAATGTGGTCTATCATGAAGCGTTGCTGGGTTTTCACCATTTACCTGATCAATTTTCAGCAGTGCAAAATATTTTTCATTTTCTTTTGGTCTGCGTATAACTCCTAGTACCATATCGCCTGTGCGTAAACCAAATCGGCGAATCTGAGAAGGAGAAACATATACATCATCAGGTCCTGATACGTAATCATAATATGCTGAACGCAAAAAACCAAAACCGTCAGGTAATTTTTCCAAAACACCAGATACGGTAAGTTCTATATCAGGATTTGCTTCTACATATTTGATGCGTGAAAGAAGTTCATCCTTTTTCATGAGTGCTGCGCCTACAATTCCAAGTCGACGTGCATACATATTGAGTTCTGCAATAGACATTTCATCTAATGTACGTTGTTCTCCAGCTTCACCTGTGCTGTACGGACGATGTGTTGAACGCCGTGCATCTGTAGATCGCCTATTTTCGTATTTAGTGCGATTACGTGCATCATAAGTACGAGATGAAGAAGAACGATTATACTGTGTATCTTGTCCTACAGATCCTTGTTGCTCAGATGGTTCAGTTGTTTCTTCAACATTTTCACCTTGTTTTGGTATATCTTCCTCAGAAGACTTTGAAGAAATTACTGGTTCATCGTGAGCCTGTATTTCTTTTTTTTCAGCGTCTGCTTGTGCAGTAGTATTTTTTTCGTGCTCTTTCATGCACACCTCCCTATGACGCTGAGCGTCCTTCGTGTATTATTCATATGATCCTTGCACCGTTGTATAATGCATTGTAGTTTAATTACAAAATATAATAGGTACATGAATGAATAATAGTATAAAATGTATAAAATTTGCATAAAATATATAAAACAAAAACAATCTCTCCATATGCAGATATACTCTTATTTCACTTTATATTGCAATACTATTCATGCGAAAATTCTTTTACATCAATAGAAAATGCTATGTCCGCATATAGCCAGATACAGCCATCATAATAGGACTAGCAATATAAATAGAAGAGTATGTACCAAAAACAATACCTATTAATAATGCCAGTGAGATATCACGTAGAGCTTCCCCTCCAAATAAAAGCATTGCAATAACGGGTAATGCGGTAGAGATACTGGTTAACATAGTACGTGATAATGTTTGGTTAAGACTAACGTTTACTATATCATGAAGTGATGTTAATCCCATCCGTTTAACATTTGAGCGTATTTGAGAAAAAATAACGATTGTATCATTAATTGAATATCCTAAAATGGCAAGTATTGCTGCAATAACATTCACTGATATTTCTAAATCAAATATCAAAAATATTAACAATATTGCTGCGGCATCATGCATAAGTGCAATAACAGCACCTAGAGCATAGGCGACTGACCAAAAGCGCCATGCAATGTATATAAGCATTGCAATTATAGCCAAAATGACCGCATATAAAGAATTTGTACGCCATGCTTTACCTACTCCAGAACTTACTGCATCGCTTTGTTCTATTTTGATACTATAATCAGGAAAAGCTTTTTCTAATGATTCTTTAATTCGTCCAGAAAGACCTTTGATATCATTTATATATTCTTTAACCCGCACCAAAATATTAGTATCAGAAAAAGAGCGAACTTCTGCACCGGGCCATTCCTGATTAACAACGGATTTGACATCTGGCAAGCGTACAGCTTTATCAAATTCAAATAAGACTTGGGTTCCTCCAGTAAAGTCAATACTATATACAAATGAAGAACCACGGGTAATGTATCTATAGGTTGCAATACCTATAAACCCAACTACCATACTTAGAGAAATACCAAAGGTTATCAAGCGAAATTTTAAAAAATCAATCATGAAACAACTCTCCCAACTAGATTTTTGAATTCATTGTGTACCGTAACCCAAGAGATGAACACGATTTTGAAGAATACATCTGCAACAATATTAGCGCTCATCAGTTACAGAAACATATTTACGACCTTTTAACCCAAAATGAAATTTAAGGTAACCGGCCTTTGATGCAAATAGCGTGTCATCACCACCACGGCCTACACCATTACCCGGATGAATTCGAGTGCCACGTTGGCGGACAATAATTTCACCACCGTGTACTTCTTGACCATCAAAAAGCTTAACACCTAGACGTTTGCTATGACTTTCCCGGTTGTTCGAAGTTGAACCGCCGGATTTACTGGTTGCCATGTAAGTAATCCTTTTAATCTGTTAAATCTATGATTTGTGCGTATCAGAGATAAGTAATCCAATAATGGAGGTCACTTATAAGAATAAGTATGCCCATATAGGACTAAATGTCAATCTTTATTTGCTGACCATACGCCAATCAGGACCAAGTCGTGTGGCAATACGCAGGGGAACATTCCATTGCACAACTGATTCTAGTTTTTGTGTTACTAGCTCTACTGCAGGCAACGCCTGGTCTTGTGCTACTTCAATCAAAAGTTCATCATGAATTTGTAAAAGCATGCGTGCATCTATCTTTTCTTGCATACATGCGTGATATAGGTTTATCATACTTATTTTCATAAGTTCAGCAGCAGTACCTTGAGCTACCGTATTGACTGCTATACGGCATGCTTCCTGAAATAAAACTCTGTTTTTTTCATGAATAGTAGGAATATAACGTCGTCTACCCCATACTGTTTGCACATAACCATTATCTTTGGCAAAAGCAATAATCTTTTCTATCCAATCACCAACCTGTGGATATTGTGCAAAATATCGATCTATATATTGTTTTGCAGCAGAAAGAGGGATTTTCATATCTCGCGAAAGGCCAAATGGAGTAACGCCATATAATAAACTGAAATTGATACGCTTTCCAACTTGCCTTTGCTCTGCTGTTATATCTTCTGGTTTGAGGGCAAAAATATGCGCGGCGGTTTCTTGATGAATATCACGTTGTGCCTGAAATGCTTCTACGAGTGCTTTATCTTGTGACAGATATGCCAAAACACGCAGTTCAATTTGAGAATAATCTGCTGAAAGAAATATATAACCAGGCTTTGGTTTAAATGCTGCACGCACTGCTCCGCTATAATAACCACTTTCTACTGGAATATTCTGTAAATTAGGATCAGTACTTGATAATCTTCCCGTAGCTATACCAACTTGATTAAACGTTGTATGTACGCGTCCGGTATAGGGGTTAATAAAAGTAGGAATCGCTTCTATATAGGTACCTTTCAATTTTGATAATTCACGATGTTTTATAAGCAAAGCAGGTACCGGATGAAGATCCGCCAACTGTGCCAAAACTTCATGTCGCGTTGAATAATCACCACCGGCGCTTTTTTTCAGTGGAGGTAATTGCAATACATCAAATAATAAATACTGTACTTGTTTGGGTGAATTAAAGTTCAGTTTTTCTTTTAAATGTGCTGCCTTTTGTATATCTACTTCAATAGCCTCTATATCTCTGGTTACTTCTTTATCGAGTTCTGCCATAATTGCTTTATCACAATAAATACCTTCTTTTTCCATTGCATACAGTATTTGCGTTATAGGATGTTCAATAGTTGTATATAATGTAGTCATCTGTTCTTTTTCTACTTCTTTTTGCAGCAATGGCACTAATTTAAATGTTTGATGAGCATCTGCTGCAGCATAGTATAATGCTTCATGGTGTGGTACTTGCGTGAAATCAGCACGTTTGAATGCAGTAACCACATCACCAAAGGTTAACATATCTTCATTAAAATACCGCTTTGATAAAAATTTAAGACCAACGCGAGAACCTTCAGGAGCTACCAGTGAGGCAGCCACTGCAGTGTCATATGCAATGCCAGCAAGTTCAATACCATAATTTGACAATACTTTTTGATCAAACTTACTATTGTGCAAATATTTTTTATAGTTTGGATCTTCCAGAAATGGCTTTAATGCTGTTAATATATCTGTTTTTGCCAGTTCTATTTCACCTGTTTTATGTCCACACGGTACATAGAATGCTTGGCCTTCTTTGACACATAATGATATACCAACAAGAGCGCATTCTAATGCTGGCTTGCCATCGGTTTCAGTATCAAGAGCACATGCAGTATATTTGGCCAATTCTTGACATAATTGATCAAGCGCTTGTGAATTATGTACCAATACAAAATCATAGGTATGTTGCCAGTATGCTTGTTTTTCCTCAAATACCATTCCTGCTGATTGTGTTGTTTTTTCTTGGATCATACTTTTGAAGTTTAATCTTTTGAAAAATGGTATGGCTTGTGTCCATTGTTGTATATTAAAAGATAAGTCAGTCAGATTGCTTTCTGTATGATAATACTGTAATGTGCATAGTTCTAAACTCAAAAATGCCATATCTTTTGCATCAAGTAATGCTGATTTTACACGATTAGGGCTTATGTTATTAATGTCAGCATATAATGCCTCCAAAGTAGAATATGTATTGGCAAGCATGATGGCACTCTTTGCTCCAATACCGCGTACACCGGGAATATTATCAGAGGCATCGCCAAGTAAGGCAAAATAAAGAGTTAATCTATCAATTGGTACACCAATTTTTGCTGAAAATGCTGTCATATCATACATAATTTCTTTGGTTGGGTCATACATAAAAATTTCAGGAGCAAGTATCTGGCCCATATCTTTGTCGCCAGTGACTAAAATAATGGTATAACCCTGCGGCACATAATCTCGTGCTGTAGAATACATAAGATCATCAGCTTCAATCCCTGACTTACTAATTTGATGCAAACCAATCATATCAGCAAACTCAATAATCAATTCTTTTTGCACAAATAAATCACTTGGTGGTGCTTGGCGAGTAACTTTATATTCTGGATAACGCTCATGCCGAACAGTTTTGCCTTTGCTATCCCACACGAGTGCCATATACTGCGGTTTGAATGTATCTAATAATTTTTTGATCATACGGCAAAAGCCATATACAGCATTGACCGGTGTACCATCGGGTGTATGTAATGGCTTTATACTATAATAGGCCCGATATAAATACGATGAAGCGTCAACAAGAAAGATAGTTTTTTTTGGATCAAAATGGTGCATAATATTCCTTTTTCATTCTTTTCTTGTCAGATAGTTTATTTATCTTTACTCTAGGTATGCATCTGTAACCTAGGAGGATTTACGTATGTTATTCTATCTATT
>DASZEX010000102.1:0-17946 GCA_035940365.1 Candidatus Babeliales bacterium
CAAAAAGCAATTGATGCTATTCCTGGTGCACGCACCGTACATAATGCATTCAAAAATAATGTTGACATAAAACCAGGAACTGGCGCAGCACTTATGGTATGTGGTATTACTTGGCTTGCACGCATGTGGATGGGAAAATAAGTTACATTATCTAGATTTTTCAAACCAATCATCTTTAGGTAAATCAAAAAGTTAATCAATTAAGCTTTGTTGACTTCTTTCTCATGCCACATTTTTGTCCAATATAAAAAATACATCTATTTTTTCATTTGTTATGAAAAAGCGATATATAACAATCATTCTTATTTGACATTTTTATATTTTAACCCTATTGTATTTGTATTATTGAATGTAAAAATTATCTACTGTTATAAACATCATGATAAAAAAATATTTAAATATTGCGATATTATTTGTATGTCAGTATATGTACACCATTAATGATAATGGTATTAAGCAAATACCAAACAATCTTATAGAGCGCGCTTCTCTCTATGAATTTACATTAAAAAAACGATTTGATAAAAAAGAACCTAATTCTATATTACACGCAACTAAAAATACTATTGCTGACTTTACTCCGTTAATAGGGTTAGCTATAGCTAAATCAGGTACTTGTGAAAAACTTATTAATAAAACTTCAATAAGTGAATCTAATAAAAAAATAATAACTAAAGCGATACATAATGCATTGCGTAGTAATTTTGCTTTATATATTTTGTATTTAGGTAAATCACCATATAAAGATGTTACAGAAGAAACCAAGCACGGACCAAGCACAACGCGATTTCCTGATTATGATAAGAATGGAATTCCGCGAATTTCACCATTACTAACCTCTGCCGGATCTATTGGTATATATGTACTGACAGATGTTGGCCTACAAGTTGGTGTAACAAAAATAATACAATCAGTACCTGCAATTGCTACTGTATGCAAAACCATTAATAATAAGATTAATATTGCTCCAGAAACCTATTCATCTATAATATCGTTTGGTATTGCTGCTTTAGTACAATACTGGATAAGTAAATAACTTCTTATTTTTTCTTTTGGCCTTTGCCTTCAGGTACTTTGGTAATTAATACTTGACGTACGCGCTTGTGGCTTACTTTCATAGAATAACATTATTGACATTTTTATAAAACTATATACTCTATTAGAATAATGAGCTTTCAAAAAAAATATAAGAGGTATATAATATGAAAAAATTTTATCTAAGGATATTTGCATTAACATTATTATCTGTTGCTTCCACATATTCTATGGAAATTATCAATAATATAACAAGCAATTGGAAATCATATAAACTTGCCATTGACAGACGTTTTAGTAAACATAGACCAATACAACACTGGACACAGCCTTATTTAGAAACATTTGCAGACTATGCCCCTTTGATTGGAGGTACAATTGGCATTACAAATCATTTACAAAATTTTGGTACACAATTAATAAACAAATTACCTGATGAATATCAAGGCACAAAAAAACTATTAATTGAAGCTAATCATTCATTCAATGATGCGTTAGTATATAATACCATTTGGACTGCTTGCAATACAATGTTTAAATATGATATAGGTATTGATTATATACTGAGATCGCCAAGTTTCCGCCCTCAGGATCAGAATGTATTGGAAAAATCTCATCTTCCTGATCCCCAAATAATTTCTGTGGCTTATCCTATGTTTTTTCCTGCTTGGAATGAACATGGTATTCCAAAGGTTTCTCCTTTAAAACTTACTGCTATATCAGTAGCCACATATATGGGAACTAATTTGGGATTACAAACTGCTACGTCATTAGCTATTAATAAAATTTCTATAGTAAGCAAAGCAGTTGATACTTTTAATGAGAAAGTTGATGTGGCACCAGGTACAGCATCTGCACTTATATCATTGGGTGCTATGGTTTTAGCTCGATATATTATAAACAACTAATTACTTGAACTATTTCTTTTTTTGGCCTTTACCTTCAGGTACTTTGGTAATTAATACTTGACGTACCCGTTTATGGCTTACTTTTTGTATACGAAACTGCAAACCTTGATAGAGAAATTTTTCACCTTTACGTGGTGTATGCTGCAACTTTTCCGTCAAAAAACCACTCAAGGTAACTGATGCTTCACTTTCAAATGGTACGCCAAAATAAGCTGCTACTTTTTCTAGCGGAATGCTACCATTAGTCAACCAACCACCTTGTTTGAGTGGTACAACTTGTTGGGCTGCCGCTTCATGCTCATCACTAATTTCGCCCACAATTTCTTCTAGCGCATCTTCCAAAGTCACCAAACCGGCAACTTTGCCTTGTTCATTAAGTACTATAGCAATATGCATATGCTGTGCTCTGAATTCTTGTAGCAACTTACTTACCCGCACGCTATCGGGAATAAACATAATGGGACGAATAATTTCTTTCAAATTCTTTTGCTCATTTTTAATTAATAATTCAAAAATATCTTTTAAATGAACCATCCCAATAATATTATTTGTATCACCTTCATACATAGGAAGACGCGTATAATGATATTTGGCAAATAGCTCCAGTACAGCTTGCATAGATGTATTGGCACTTATAGAAATAACATCAATAACCGGTATCATCACTTCTTTGACCAGCGTGTTTTCTAAATCAAAAATGTTTTTGAGCATTGCCGTTTTATCTGGGTCCATCAACCCCTTTTGATTAATGTAATCAATCATAAAACGAATTTCTTTTTCAGATGAAACCCAATCGCCATCAGAAACCATGCGGCCACCGCTAAGCAATTCTGCAATTTTATTAGTAAACCGTACAAGTATTGAAGTAATCGGATGCATAATCCGAAACATAAAATTGATAAGACCTAGCAAATAATGAAATATTTCTTCACCTTTGCGCCGTGCAAGATTTTTTGGTATGACCTCACCAAAAATAATAATAGCCATAGAAGCAATCCCGATACCTAAAGAAAATCCAAGCCCACTGGATAATCCTATACGGTCAAAAATAACTTTAGTTATTTGTGTGCCAAATGCTGCAGCTATTACATCGGTAACATTATTGGCAATTAAAATTGTCATGAGTACACTATGAGGATTTTTTTCTAATGCATGAAACAATGCGTCATATCCTCGCAGTTGCTGGGCAAGTTCCTTGAGCTTAAATAAACGCAAGGCAGTAATACTGGTTTCCAAAAAAGAAAATATGGCACGTATGCTCAAAGCGCTGAAGAAACATAACAAAAGTAAAGTCAAACTGCTACCAGGTAGAGGTGGTTCCATAGTATTTATCACCCTTTATAATACAATTCAAAAATGATACCTTACTCTCGTATATCATCATCCAAATCAAACATATCGTCTTCTATAATATCCTCATCATCTACGGCTGTTTTTTGTAGACATGCTCGCAATGCCTTGCAACGTGATGGATGACGCAATTTGCGCAATGCCTTTACTTCAATTTGCCTAATACGTTCGCGCGTTACTGAAAAATCTTTACCTACTTCTTCCAAAGTATGCTCTGAAGCAACATCTATACCAAAGCGCATCTTGAGCACTTTTTCTTCTCGAGGAGTCAAGCGCTTTAACTCTTCACGCACTCTTTCTTTGACGTCACTATTAATAACATTATCAGCAGGAGACGGTTCATTTTCATTTTCAATAAAATCTTTTATATATGCATCTTCACTATCACCCACGGTAGTTTCAAGCGAGACAGGATCTTTGGATATTTTGATAATATTTTTTATCTTTTTTTCATCAGTACCCAGCATCTTAGCCAACTCTTCATAGGAAGGTTCATGCCCATGCTCTTGTAGATATGTTCTTTTTATTTTATTGATCTTATTTAATGTTTCTACCATATGTACTGGAACACGAATAATACGCGATTGATCTGCAATAGCGCGTGTTATTGCTTGACGAATCCACCATGTTGCATAGGTAGAAAATTTATACCCACGTTCAAATTCAAATTTCTCAACAGCCTTCATCAGACCGATATTACCCTCTTGAATTAAATCCAAGAAGTGCAATCCTCGGTTGACATATTTTTTGGCAATATTAACTACTAACCGTAAGTTAGCACGCGCCAAATCATCTTTTGCTCGCTTATCTTTGCGCAAACCAACTTTCAGCTGATTAAAATACCGTTCACTATCAGACCGACGCAAGCCAAGTTCTATATCTAATTTTTTAATTGCCTTTTGAGATGTACGTATAGTAACACGTAATTCTTCAGCAAGTTCGGCTTTATCTGCAGGAATAATACCATCAACAAGTAAGATATCTAATTCATTTTGTGCATATTGGGCAGCTTGTTCTTTTTCTTTAATTTTTGTAAAGGTTTTTTCAAGCCTTTGTGCACACTTTCTGATGAACTTATTTGATAACCTAATAGATTGAATAGTACGGGAAATTTCATTTTTATTGTCTTGCACCCGCTGAAGCATTTCTTTCTTTTTTTCTTCAGAATCAAGCAAACCTCTATAACTGAAGTAAATCTTTTCCTCATTTTCCATTAATGATTTAATTTCATCAATTATTTTGAGGAATGCTTGTTTTTCTTCTTGAAGTTTAGGCAAATTATCTTCATCAAATTCAGCAAATTGAATAATACCCTTTAGCTGAATTTGTCCTTGACGTAGCTTTTCACCAATCTGTAAAAATTCTTTATGGACAAAGGCGAATTTTGATACTGCCTCAGTTGATTCATTTTTGCCATCAGCAATTTTTTGAGCTATAAGCGCTTCCGTTTTTTTATTGAGTAATGGAATTTTACCAATATCGCGCAAATATGATTTAACACTATCAACCAATTGAGTGGCGCCTGGGGCCTGACGAACTTCGTCATCCTCATCCCCTTCTTCAAACTCATCTTCATCTTCATCTAGTGAAGACGGAATAGCGCCAGCCCTACGGCTTGCTGCAAGCTCTTCATCTTGACCATCTATGCCTTCAAGCTCTACGGCATCAAGCTCATCTTGCATAACCAAATCAATGTTTTCTTTTTCAAAAATTTTCAAAAGCTCTTCTGTTTCTTTATCACCCAGATTATGCTCATTGGCAAGCTCAATAATTTCTTCATAGGCCAGGACGCCTTCTTGTTTACCCCGTTCAATTAATTCATCTACAAGATCTTTGGTTAGATCTAATGTTTCGGAATATGCTTGTTTATTTGAAGAACGTACTTTAGATGTTTTAGCTACTGGTTTGGTTTTATTTTTGACCATATATTGTATAACCTATTGTTCTTTTGAAAATTCAGACACCTGTAACATATCTTTTTTGAGTAATGCAAACTCCTCAAGCAATAATACTGCCCCTTGATGATTTCCTTCATTATGGGCTTGCATTATTTTTGACTTTATGTCTGCCACAATCACCTTCCATAAATGCCGTTGCCATTGCTTATAGAGTATAAAAAACCGTTCTTTATCCACATCAGGGCATGATAAGGCAAGCTTACTAATATATTCTTGCTGCTCCTTATTGAGTGATGAAAAAAAAGTACGAAAACAATGCTGGTCGCCATTTTTTTTTATAATAAAAATTCTTCGTACAATATCACCAAACGGTTTAGGCAAATATGTCCCTAAATAACGAACATTTTGCTCACACAATACTTCTATATGATTAAGTATAGCACAAACAAGAGTTTTTTCTAATATTCGCAAAGGAGATTGATGACAAGATGGGGTTTTTGAAGGAATTTCATTCTGTACAGATACTTGGGAACTCTTTTGCCGAATACGTGCAACCTCTTTTTTTAATATTTCAAATAGAATATTAAGCTTCTGTGAGGCCTCTTGCAATAATAGATCTCGCTTAAGCTGATCTTCAATATTGGCTATCGCTTCCATTAAGCCCTTAATATCCTCAAGCTTTTTGGATAAAGGCTTGGTGGCAAACGTTATACCAATATCGTTAATATAAAATAAAAAAAGATCCTGTGCATTTTTAATTAAATCTGCTACATTTCCTCCCGATGCATAAAAAGAGGCTGGGTCACACCCGGCCGGCAGGGAGACTATTTTAAGTTCCATATTGACTTGCCAGCAAAGTGCTGTTAATCGCAATACAGCGTCATGACCTGCTCTATCACCATCATACACAATATATACGGTATGGGCATAACGACTTATTTGTTTTAAATGATGTATAGTACAGGCAGTGCCTAGAGTAGCGACAGTATTTAAAAAACCAGCTTGTACCATGGCTATACAATCAAAATAACCTTCTACCAAAAACACTGTTTCTGATGACTGAATGGCCGATTTGGCGCGATCAAAGCCAAACAATAAAGAGCCTTTTGAAAAAAAATCATGATCCTTGGTATTATAATACTTTGAACGAGTATCTTGCTTATTAAATATACGTCCACCAAATCCACACACTCGTGATAAGTGGTCCTTAATTGGAAATACTATACGCTCCTCAAATGGGCAATATAAGCCGACATGACCTTGCGTAATAATATGAGCATTAAGTAAATCTTGGGATAATAAATTTTTTTGTTTTGCATATGCCAATAATTCTTTTAATCCTGCAGTTCCCCCAGGAAAATATCCAATCATATAGTCTGTTATACTGTGGGCAGCTATAAATCTACTTTCAAGGTATGCACATATCTGTTTATTTTTTAATAATTGTTGATGTGCCCATTGAGCTACAAGAGTGCATATACTATGGTAACGGTCTTTTTCTTGATTATTTGGTTGCAATAATCCTTCATCTTCTGGCAATACAATACCATACCGCTCAACAAGATATTTTGCTGCCTCCAATTGAGAACATTGTTCAGTACGCGCAATAAAACTAATAACATCCCCATGCACATGACAACCAAAACAATAGAAAATTTCCTTGCCAGGACTGACAGTAAATGATGCTGTCTTTTCATGATGAAAGGGACACCGGCCCTTCCAATAATTAGTCCCCATCTTTTTTAAACTAGTATATTCCTGTATAACATCAAGGATGGCTATACGATTTTTTATAAAATCAAATATGTTCATACTGATGTTTTTTCCCTACAATAGTCACGCATCCCATTAATATGCATGCAGAAATAAAAATAGCCAATGCTATTGTTTGATGAATAGACAAAGAAATAGTAAGTCCATTAAAAAAATCTCTGTCACCTCGCCAGAAATCAGTAATAAAACGTTCTAAACTACATAACATAAGATATAATGCTGTTTGCTGACCTGCAATAGGCAACGTTCTTCGTGCCACAGTATACATAAAAATAAATATTAATAATAACAAAATAGCACTATATAACTGTACCGGATGTAATATCATATGCAAGGGGGCAGATGAATCCGGATCATTATATATAATACCCCAGAGACATGTGGTTATAGTACCAAAACAGCAACCTGCAAAAAAACATCCTATACGTGATATGCCTTGCAATAAACCTGCATACGTAGCTATCAAATCAAAAAAAGATAATACGGGAATTTTGCACCATATAAGATAAAGGGGTACACAAATAAGCAAGCCTATAATACTACCCAATATAGAAAACCCAGGCTGCCAAAAAGCAATAAAATCAATAGGTTGTATTATGGTATCATGTACCGCAAGCAGATGCAATAAACGGCCGCCCAATAATATACTTGCTACACCTACCATAAATATAGAAGAAAATGTGTCTTCTAGTTGTAACCTTTTAAAGCGAATATCGCGTGATAAACAATATACAAACAGAAAGGCTGCTATAGCAATAAAAAGGCCGTATGAATAAATAGCAAAAGGCCCATATAGATGCAGTAATATACGTCCCATACAACAATACTCCTAATAATGATATAGCACACTGTATAAAGATACATGTTTACTTTTAATTATAAAAGAACAGCACATATATACTAGAGTAACTATATATCAGTGCTAGATATAATAAATCTAATACATAAACTAGTGTACCAAGAAAACAGATATGATACTCAATATCGATAGAAATAACAGCGACATTTACCTTATAATGTATAAACTAGGTTGGGAGAATATGTGCCCGTCCAATGTTTGACGGGCACTGTATAAAGGTCCTTATATACAACATATGTTAAGTATAAAAAATAAAGGAGAACGTATTTTTGAATAAAGCTTTGTCTTAATTTGCAAAATAATTAAAATTTTTATAAGATATTTTTTAATAGAGGAGGCTATATTATGTCAATGATACGCTGGAAGCCATTTGGTTCTTCATTAAATGATCTTATAGAAGATATGTCATTCAACACTTTTCAACTTGAAACAAGTGACTTAGCAGTAGATATATCTGAAGATGATGCGAATCTTTTTATTGAAATGCAAGTTCCCGGAATAGATCCTGATAAGATATCTTTAGAAATTGAAGATAATCATCTTCACATTTCAGGTTCGCGTGAGGAAAAGCATGAAACAGAAGATCGCAATTACTATCATAGAGAAATAAAATGAGGTAGTTTTGAACGTGTTGTTTCTTTGCCGTGTGCAGTAGATACAAAAGATGCACGTGCTGAATACAAAGATGGTACTTTACGTCTTATTTTATCCAAAACACAGCAAAGTAAACGCAAAAAAATTAGTATAGATAAACCATAAAAATAAACATAAAGGATGCCTATGTTCAAAAAAACACTTATGATTTCTTGCTTACTTTCAAGTGGTATAAGTAATGCAAGGTATCATAATATTGATTTTGTTGATCTATTTCTTAGATTCCCTGAAGATTTGGAAATGTTGGGCGGAATTTCTACCAATAGAATTAATATAAGTGAAAAAGATGATATTCTCAGCATCGATATTGAATTACCTGGTTATGAAAAGGAAGAAGTAAGGGTCAATTTACATAATAATGGCCGAATTTTAGAAATAGAAGCTAAACGAGAAGAGAAAAAAGAAGAAAAAGAAACTCAACAATCTACAAATAGACAGTTTAATTTTCGAAAATCTTTGCCTTATCCAGTACAAGTAGGTAGTGAAAAAGCTACGCTCAAAAATGGGATATTGTCTTTAGCATTCAAAAAAGCTGAACAACCAGCACATACAATTACTATAGACTAATACGAAATTATTTTCAGTTTGTGAAAAACCCACGGGGTATATAAAATACCTCGCGGGTTTTTTATTTGATATGGCGTATACATTTAAAAATATGGATTTAATAAATTACAATACCCTCTACCAATCGCATCATGCCATGGCATGCCATGTTTTATAATAAGAACAGACCTAAACTATCGGGTCATGGGATATTTCAAATTTAGCGATCTCTACTGTATTATTTGCTCATTATATCTCCTTTTGGTAGGGTTTTTTGAGCAACGCATGACATTTTTCTTTAAATTGCAACCATTTTCGCTCAAATCACCAAAACAAGCATCTGATCAGCAAAACTTTTATAAAAACTCTGGTTTTTACCCACTTTTAAATATGTATACCCTGAATATTTTACTAATTATTTGACTTTATATTTTTCAACCTGTATGATGAATGGTATAAAAAATATTTTTAATTTTCTAAATAGAGGTTATATATGAATTATCTTGTAGCTATAGCAACAATGCTATCTTTACCCTTAATGGGCATGCACTCAAACTCTAGTGAAAACAACAATAATAAAATATTTCAATTGTGCAAAAATTTTTCTAAAACTTACCGTCCTGAAATTGATTTACAAAACAAAATACAAAAACCTCAGGCGAGACAGTATCATAATAATATAGATAATGAACCAAGCTTAAAGGCTTTGCAAGATAGGCGAAGCAAGAAACATCGACAGATAAAACAACTTATGTTGCATAGTCCTATACATGAAACAAAGTCATGGGCCCAACAAAACCAACATTCAACTAAAGATTTTTTACGTCAAGAAGAAGCCAATAGCCCTTTAGGTGCTTTGTGTATTATACAAGCTACTGATTCTCCGGCTACTGATAATATACAGAATAAAATTTGGAAAAATCTTGGTTATACGCTATCTGAACAAGATAAAAAAGAATTTAATAATTTAACAGGATTTGGACTTTTGTATCGTGTTGCCAGCAAAAAACATATTCAAGATATTATGCTGCAAAAAATTAATCCGGTAGATGTGACATTACTTAATCCAAAACATTTAAAAACATTAAATGAACTTGCTGAAATATATAAAACAGAAAACAAACGATTAGTGCCCATTAATAAAGAATTATTGGCAAAAATCAAACAATTACCGCCCGAAATACTTGATTGTTGTGTTCAGTCTTTTCCTAATAAATCAGATAAATTATTATATATATACGTACCTTCTACTACACAAGATAACTTCAAAAATCTTGCTTTTGCTACCGCAGGTGGTGGTATTTTTGGCGGATTAGTGGCGTTTACTGGCAATCTAGTAGCTCAAGGAGCGGTTAATATTGGTAACCAAGCAAGAAAAGCAGGCCAACGCGAAGCAAAACAAAAAGTAGCTGAATTGATTAAACCTACCATAAAAGAATATGCGGCTAAGACAATGTATAAGCCTGATGAACTTAATGCTATAGCTTCAGATAATTTGCATGACATAGTTTATGATGATAGGATAGCTATTGAAGAAGCAAGCGTGCCATTTGCTTTAGAAACTGCAAAAGAATATTATTCAGAAGTAATAAAAAAAAATATATCTGATAAAGAAGCTAACAAAGAATTCTTTAAAGAAAAACTTATAATTCCTGTAATAGTAGCTACTGCAAATGGTGTCAAAGATTCAGTTATACAAACTATAGGAAATCCAAAATCATATAGTGATAATCTTGATACAAAGGCATTAGCCAAAAAAACTGCTCTTGGATTTGGCATAGGCGCAACACTAAGTGCATTATGGCAATTGCGTAAGTGGGATGAGCCGATAGTACCGCCTACAGCTATTAAACATATTAACCAGGCTGATACACCGGAAAAAGATACAGTACTTTAAGAAATTCAGCTTTATAAAATAAAGAGTATAGTATATGAAAATGAAACAACAATTAATTATTGCAGGTTTGTTAAGTAATTCTTTATGGGCAATGAACCCATCTGGGGAAATTCATCTTACTCATGTGATAAAAGACGCAGGAATTGAAGTATCTAGCCAGCTTTTGCAATTAGATACACATAATCCAATAGTCACTGCCTTTAATAATTCACTTGTCCAATCACCCAATAAAACGTTAACAGAATATGCATATGCAGATAAATGTATTAAACAACTAAACACAACATATGACTTACATTTACACATCGCAGATTACTATGCACCGGTTAACAACAAACCATGTGATGGTGCAATTATATTACGTGGCTTAAATGCTCTTACTAAGATATGTAAATGCAAAAAAAGTCCTGTTCGTGAGGGAATTCCCCATTTAACTATTAATGAATTGAAGGCCTTGCATAACCTTCCTCCTACAGTATTAAATAAAACAAATATACCGAAAGATCCTGTTACCTGTATGGTCCAGATGAGTACTATGGAGCGATACAGTTGTGCAGCAAAACAACTGAGCTTAGGCAATAAATTTATTGCTGGATTTGGCATAGGTTTTATTGGTAGTGCAGGTATTTTAGCTAAAACTGCACAAGAATCTCATATGCCGCTCACACAAATAGCTACCTCGCCAGAAATATTAAAAACCACCGTTTTATGCGGTCTTAGTGCCGGATGTATGCATGTTGTTTATACATTGACATTTGGGCAAGGTGCAAAAATACGAAAAGAATGGCTTCCACAAGAATTTAAAGAAAAAACTATTGATTTTACTAAACTAAGAAATGAACAATTATAGCAATTTATAAAATGCGCCTCTGGACTCAACATGACTGGTATATAGGATTTGGTATTATTCATGCAATTCAATAGTCAATATTCATGCGACCTGTGCTCATTATTTTAGGTAACATTTCTTCACTTATACCTACACCACCATATTTTTCCTTATAGGATTCAATAAGTTGTTCTAAAGCAGATTGCTTGGGAAACTTTATCATATTATAAAATTCTGCTGTTTGTTCTTGTTTTTTACCTTCTTGGTGGTTATAATATGCAAGGTATGCATTAACTATTTGCTTTTCTTTATATACCTCTAATACATTAACGGATTCCGCATATGAAA
Organism: Candidatus Babeliales bacterium; assembly: GCA_035940365.1. GTDB lineage: Bacteria > Babelota > Babeliae > Babelales > Vermiphilaceae > DASZEX01. The sequence continues at coordinate 12,098 of DASZEX010000102.1, forward strand.
GGCCTTTTTGTTGTACATAATCAATAACATTGCGTTCTTGTATACGTTTTGTCCAAAAGTTAACATCATTGTCATATATATTTTTTCTATACAAATATCTCCATAATCTTCCAAAAGAACTTTGTGATTTTTGTGCTTGTAATGCTTCAGTATATTTTTGTTTAACATACTTAGTTGAAGATTCTTTTTCTATTGGTTGTTTATATGCAATGGGATTTTCATCATCATCCATTTGCCAACGTGATTGTTGCCACGTTGTAGGATTTTGTTTTTGAATTTTTATATGCGCATTGATTGCCATTACTAGAAAGCTATCATCATGCACATGTTCAATGTCTACTGGCACAAGCGGATAACGTGCAGGGTCAGCATTATCTACTTTTGTATAGATGGATATGGAATTTATACCCTGCGTATCGTAATGCACTTGAAACTGAGTATTAGGTTTAGAGGCTAATCGTATATTTTGTACATTTGGTTGTTTTATTAATTGTTCAGAAAGTTCCTTTGCCAAAATATCAGAATCTGTATTTTGTTTAGCAATTTCTTTTACATAATCTTCCAAACTGTTTTCTACTAAATATGCCTTTTTATTTTCACCAGAAGAATATCTCGGCCTGATAACCTTCGATTCTTTAGGCACTGCTCTTTGTATTTTTTCTAAATTTTCTTGTCCAAGTAAATCATTAATGTAATTATCTGGCTTAGAAAAAGAAGATGCTTTTTCGGGGTTATCTTGCAAAACATAATGATTCCATGCGAGACTAACCAATGCTTTAACTAATTCCATAGCTTGTAAAGTTGTATGTATTTGAATGGAAAAAACAAACAATAATAGTAATTTTTTGGCACCTGACATAATAACTTTCTTATATAAAATTTATTATAAATAGTTTACCATTAATCAACTAATGTTGACAATACATTATAATTCTTGAGACTCTTTATCTACTATTGAATAATAATTGAATCATTCTAGCTTTTAGCGTATTATACATAATAATCAGTTTGCTTATAATACAGCGAAAAACGTACTATGAAACTTTCTCTTTCTTGGATATATGATCATATAGAGAAACCTTTTGATGCACCTAATATTACTGACATTGTTGCTGCATTAAATGAATCTACTGCAGAAATAGCACAATGGTCGCATCATACTTTTGATCGTGATGCGCTAATACTCGCTCAGGTTACTTCTATTGATAGTAGCGGTATTCAAGTGTATGTACCAACACAAGCTCAAACTATTATATTGCCCTATAGAGCAGATCTGCAAGATAATCAACATATTCTTTTGCATAATAATCACGGAACAATACGTTGGGCGCAGATGCAAGATCTTGGAAGTACCAAAGAATCATTGCTTCCTGCTGTGCACATGCATAAAACAATAGAAAACAATAATTGGCAATCTTATTTTATACATGAAGATTATACTATTGAAATTGATCATAAATCTATTACGCATCGCCCTGATTTATGGTGTCACCGTGGATTCGCACGAGAATTATGTGCTCTATATGGATGGCAACTTAAGCCACTTGATCAAATGATCATGATGCCGAATATACAACAATCATCTTTGCTTACTATCCAAGATGCTATTGCCTGTAGACGTATAGCTGCCGCTTATATTCCAAAAATACAGTATACAACTTCACCTCTTGCAGTGATGGCACGTCTTTGTATGGTAGATAGTAAACCAATTAATGCTCTGGTTGATATAACTAATTATGTTATGTTTGATATTGGCCAACCAATGCATGCATTTGATGCATCAGGTATTCCAAATCATACACTTATAGCACGCAAAGCAAATCCAGGACAACAGATTCGCTTACTTGATGGAGAAACTATCACGTTAGGTTCAAATGATCTGATTATTGCTGATGCTGAAAGTAAACCACTTTCGCTTGCAGGTATTATGGGTGGCAGTGATGCAAGTATTGGCAGAAATACCTCGGCTATACTTGTAGAATCAGGTTCATTTGATGCTGCAACTATACGCCATAGTGTATTGAGACACAAAAAAAGAACTGAAGCTTCTATGCGGTATGAAAAAGAGTTGGATCAAAATCAAGTCGTAATTGCTATTGCACGGTATATGTATTTATTACATCAATATGCAATTGCTTCTGTGCATACTACTACTATGTTTGTGGCCGGTCCTGAATCCCCACCGATACATATTGATATTCCTCATGCATTGATTGAAAAACGGCTGGGAGTACCAATTCCACCTGCTTTTGTAGTATCTCGACTGGAAGCATTAGACTTTTCTGTTTCTGTGCATCCAAAATCAACTGGCGATATGTATCATATGAGTGTTCCCAGCTACCGATCAACCAAAGATATTCGTACCAAAGAAGATATTATTGAAGAAATTGGTCGTCTATGGGGATATAACAACATACCGGCTATTATTCCCTCAAAACTGTCACTGCCGGCAGATCTTGCATGGGTATACAATCAACGCACTATTAAAAAAATTCTACAACTCACGCTCAATATGCATGAACTTTCATCCTACGCATTTTTTGATGAATCATGGCTCAAGCATCTTGATTGGCAACCACAAAATACTCTAGAAGTACAACATCCTGTATCTGGTAATTGGCGGCGACTTATCACAAGCTTAGTTCCTTCATTGTGTAAAGCTATTCATGATAATGCGGAACATCAAACAATAGTACGATTTTTTGAATATGCACGCATATGGTCCCATAATCAAACAGTACATGAATCACTATCTCTTGCTGGTATATGGGCTGATTTGCAAACACCGCGCGATTTTTATTACTACAAAAACCAGCTTGAACAATTTTTTATTTATGTAGATCTTCCTGTCCAATGGGTACCTTCTGATCAAACATTTGCTTGGTTTATTCCCGAACAAACAGCCAAACTTGTATATAAAAAACAATCAATCGGTTATTTTGGCATAATTAATCCAACATGGCAATCAAAATGTATAGATAAGGGATCAATGGCTGCATACGAACTTGATGGGACCTTTTTGCGCAATTACCAAAAACCTGTTACCCACTATGTTTCTGCACCAAAATACCCAGATATTCACCGCGATATCAGCATTTTTGTTCCTATTGAAGTTACTGCTGATTCTATAAAAAATAGTATAGCACAGGTAGATGAACGCATTAGGGACATTAAGTTAATAGATTTTTTCCATAAAAAAGAATGGAAAAACAAAAAATCACTTACCTTTAGTTTTATTATTCGTGATCCACATGCTACATTAACGGGCAATCGAATAGATACTATTTGTGCACATATACAAGCAACTTTGCAAAAAAAACTTGGGGCGGAGGTTAGATAGTGTTTGCCTATAGTTTATTATATATAGCTATACTTATTATTGATCGACTTACTAAATGGTGGGCAATAAATAATTGCATAGAATCCTGGCATATCAATAACTATTTTTCCTGTGAACTTGCATTGAATCGCGGTATATCATTTAATTTATTTAGCTTTGCTGATACCTGGTGTTTTAGTTGTGTGACCTTATTGGTAATAGGAATTACCGGAATAGTTGCGTTGCATGCCTGGCAAAAGAGTAAAGATAATCAATCAATATATGCAGAAATTATAGTACTTGCTGGAGCTACATCAAACATTATTGATCGTTTTATCTATGGCGGCGTAGTTGATTTTATTGTTATAGCATATAAAAGCTATGCATTTCCCACATTTAACATTGCTGATATTGCCATAGTGCTTGGTGTTGCATTAATGGTATATGAAATGTACAAACAATAATCTACATAACATTCATAGCTATTACCAAAATTTATACCAAGGCCTTGCTGCTGGTACTTCTTGTGGCATTGTAGGTACTTCTTGTGGCTTTGATAATACTTTTTCTTGTTTATATGTTTCTTCAATTTCACCTAATTTTTTTTCAAAATTTTTTTCAATTTCTTGTGTTTGACGCCAATATGCATATGGTTGATATGCCATATAAGTCAGGCCTGCCCATTTTATAGCTTGTCCAAAACGCGTACGTGTAGGATTCCAAGAAAGACTTGGATAATTCTTGCTTACTATATTTTTTCCACTTTGATTTAAAGAATCTTTTAAATCTTTCAAGCTATTTGATATTTCTACAACCAGCTTGTTTGTTCCCTCTACTTTCTGTACCCCATATCCTCCCAAGCCCGCTATGGCTCCTGATAGCACATCTCTTTCCCTTTGCTTTCCTGCTAAAAATTTTCCTAATATGGCTTGCTGTTCAGCGTCTTGCTTTCTGCTCAAATATTGTTGATGCAAATATTTTTGATAAGCATCTGAACCTTGAGCATTTATATATGTAAGCAGTAATACACTTTGCAATACTATATAGTATAAACATTTCATAATAATCCCTTCATAGCTATTACCAAAATTTATACCAAGGCCTTGCTGCTGGTACTTCTTGTGGCATTGTAGGTACTTCTTGTGGCTTTGATAATACCTTTTCTTGTTTATATTCTTCTTCAATTCCACCTAAATTTTTTTTTAATTTTTTTTCAATTTCTTGTTTTTGACGCCAATATGCATATGGTTGATATGCCATATAAGCAAGACCCGCCCATTTTATAGCTTGCCCAAAACGCATAAGTTCAGGATTCCATGCATTGCTGGGATAATTTTTATTAGCTATGTTTTTCCCAGTCCAATTAAAATAATTTTTAAATTTTTCAGCAAGGGATGGCCTCTCGAAATACTCACCTTCACCTATTAACTGGATAGTATTTCCTACTCCTCCGCCTAAAAAACCTGCAATTACAGCTCTATCTCCATATTCACGTCGCAAGTGCCTAAGTTCGGCCTTTCTTATAGCTTCCTGCTGCTTCTCCTGCTTATATTTTTGATTAGCAGCCTCAGAATCTTGAGCATTTACATACGGAAGCAGTAATACACCTTGCAATGCTAGATGATATAAGCATTTCATAATAATCCCTTCATAGCTATTACCAAAATTTATACCAAGGCCTTGCTGCTGGTACTTCTTGTGGCATTGTAGGTACTTCTTGTGGCTTTGATAATACTTTTTCTCGTTTATATGTTTCTTCAATTTCACCTAAATTTTTTTCTAATTTTTTTTCAATTTCTTGTTTTTGACGCCAATATGCATAGGGTTGATATGCTATATAAGCAATGCCTGCCAATTTTATAGCTTGTCCAAAACGCATAAGTGTAGGATTCCAAGAAAGGCTTGGATAATTCTTATTAGCTATGTTTTTTCCACTCTGATTTAAAGAATCTTTAAAATCTTTCAAAAGATTTACTATTTTTACACTTGACTTATCCATTTCCTCTATTTTCTGTATAACAGATCCTCCCAGACCTACTATGCCTCCTGATATCGCACTTTCTGCACGTTGCCCTATTGCGAATTTTTTTTCTGATGTGGCTTCCTGTTCAGCGTCTTGCTTTTTGCGCAAATATTGTTGATAAGTAGCATTAGAATCTTGAGCATTTATATATGTAAGCAGTAATAAACTTTGCAATACTATATAGTATAAACATTTCATAATAATCCTCCATAATTATATACACATTAATTATATACATACACACATTATTATATTATAATAGAATATATTTTAAAATCAATGGTTTATTAATAATATCTAATCAATGGAATAGAAAAAGGAATTAAAATCCTATAAATCATGGTAATATAAAGACTGTTTTCAATTTAAAGTGACCCCCTTTGTCAAGACACGAAACGTATAAAAACTTTTAAAACATATAAGCCCCCTTGAAGTTGAAAGATTGCTGTGAAGCAAAGGATGCATAAAGTTCTTGTTTAGTTGGTATAATTCCCATGCTGAAAACAG
>DASZEX010000103.1:0-1647 GCA_035940365.1 Candidatus Babeliales bacterium
AAGCTGTAAGGATATTAAGGCTATAAGCAACTACTAAAGAGTTCAGTTCTGCCACTTCAAAGGAAATTTAAGCCCTCTATAGGGTACCCATGCTTTACAGAATCTTTTTAATCATCTTATTAGCAGTATACTGCTAGAGCATGTCAGCAAAGACATTCTGCTACTTGGAATGAGAATTTAAATCTTCTATAAGATCCTCACATTACTTGACACAGGATACTCATAGCAAAAAATAGCACTCTTTTATTGAAGGTGAGTGATAGGTATAAAGTCTTGTCTATCCTAACAAGGCTAAGACACTATCATTAACTTATAAAAACCTATGGTTCATACATATATATTCCCAGATGAAGGTATGGGAGTCAACATCTAATGGGTAGATTGGTCTCTAGGACTCTGTACCTGACCAGTGGATGCACTAAATACTTCCTTTAGCCAAAGGGGGCATCATGGTTTCTACCAAGTCAGTAGGGGAGAATTGCTTTGCCTTTTTTACTTTTCAATCCTCCATGATATAGTTTCTTTAAGAGTACTCAAAGATGTGATTTAGGAGCCTATACTGAACCCTGACTAGTACACTCACATGGGGCCTTGTAGATCAGGACAAGCTTTACTGCAGTCTATAGGGGTTCCGCCTCATTTACCATATCATTGGTTGGCCATTCTATATGGCTACAAAATAAGGAATACAAAGTCCAGATGAAATAAGTGTCTTTATAAGACAGTTTATTTGTGTTCATCCTCACTCTGATTGGTTAGATCAGCTTCTTCCTGGATATACTCCATTTACCTGGGTTTAGCATATTTATTAGTTGTAGTACCTTTTATAAGATGGGCTTATTACTGTAGTGGCTTTTTTGCTTTATTAATTATTAAAAAGTGACTAAGTCTTGAGGTTGATACTTGCAAGTTGTTTTCTTTTCATCTGGTTGGTTTTATATCACACATGGGTGGGCTATTTTTAGGAACCTTTTTATTTGGTAAAGTGGTGGGTTCTACTAAGTTGCACTAATATCTGAGTGTTTCCTTTTTAGGCTTGATGCTGGAGTAGGTAGCAGTGGATATGTGTAATCATCATGGTCAGGATTCATATCTACTATTTTATATTTTCTATAGTTTTTCCAGATATTTTCTGGTGAGTAGGAGAGTTCTATCAATTGTTTTTCAGTGTTAGGTAGTTCATGTCTTTCTATAAGTTCATTTAGAAGGTCTATACAGCATTCAGCATCAGCCAGTGCATCATGAGGTTTTGAATTGAAGAAGAGGTTATATGCTTCAATTGCATCCTGTAGTTTATGCTTTTTATTTCTCCAAGATGCTGGATATAGGTCTATGGATAGTTTGTGAAATGATTTCAAGCAGAATTTAATAAGATGTCTTTTTATAATAGGGATGTCAAATGAGTTGACATTATATCCTACTATATAGGTATCTTCCAGATAGCTAGATATTTTAAAGGCAGCTTCTTTAATGGGCATTGCTGATTTGAGTTGTTCATCACCTATATGATTAATATGATAAGCTTTGTTATCTTTCTGTGTATAGTTTGGGTGTGGAAGGATATAGCTATTAAAGACAGTGGTATAATTTAAGGACTCATGTTCTAGATCTATAGTTGGTTTGACTATTGCTATTTGAAGCATATTA
>DASZEX010000104.1:0-27651 GCA_035940365.1 Candidatus Babeliales bacterium
CAGTTTTGCTTTCTCGCAAAGCAGCGCATCCTATTTTTGCTTTGAACGCTGCACTAAAATTATTTTTTTTCTTCATAAAGCTTGACCCTTTCTTTGGGTTCAGGTTACCAAAATTTTTATTCCATTTTATATCTAATTTTGTTCCTAAATTCTGTCTACGAAATGGGGTCCACTACACATATTTTTTGAATTATTTACAAAACTCTTGTCATGCAAAACATCTAAATGTTATATTCAAATTGAATATGTATCTAGAGGGAGATAATAATGAAAGCAATAAAAGCGCTGCTTTATGTATTTTCTTGGTTTACTATTACCTGCTATGGCACGCAAATAGCTATTAAGAAAATTCCTGATAATGCTTTCCTAATTAGTATAAAAAAAAGTCAAGATCAGGAGGGTTCTATTGGAGGCATTATAATTAACCACAATAAGCGTTACATATTTGAATATGGCATACTATTAACATATGATAGTCATACACAAACAGCGTTCTTAGAGGTTAATTTTTTCGATGAACAAATACCAGAAATACCTCGAATTGATTTTGAAATTTCTGAATTATTTAAATCTATTATAGAACAAATTAACCAATTATTTCAAAAAGCAACTAATCAATTTAATACTATTAAAGATGAACAACAAAGAATAATAACATTAAATCGTCTTAATAAGGAAGGTACTGCATTTCTAACTATAGAAGACAGTCCATTATTAACTCAACTCTATACTTCAGTTACAGATTTAGTTGAAAAATATATAAAACAATTACCATATATTACCTTTTTTGAATTGCAAAAAATAACATATAAATCCAAGGAAGTAACAAAAGCTGCAACCACTGTACCATCTTCAACATCACAGCCAACAACAACTGAAGCTGCAGCCGTACCTCAATCATCTCAATTACCAACTGTTACAGAACAGAAACAAGAAACTTTACCAGCAACACCGCCTTCACCACATACACCAACTGTATCTTCTACGCTAAATCCGCCATTACCTGCTTCAAAAGAACCTGACATACCTTCTGTACCATTAATACCACAAACACGCATTAATCCTTCTGTACCTACAAGTCTTTCATCAGCTACAAAAATTATCACGCAACAACCAATAAGCCCAACTTCTATGCAAAAAAAGCAATCTTGGTATGATTCCTGGCTGTCATTTAAAAATAGATACATTTCATTATTATATCCATCTTGGTTTACTAAAAAGAATGCCGCCCTGGCAATTGGGGGAATTGGCGTGGGTGCAACTGTAGGGTATTTTTATTATAAATATGCAGGCTATAGATAAAATTCACGGTGATGGTGCCAAAATTTTAGCAAGACGTACGCCATATGAATTAGTAGAATCACAATATTCTTGGACCATCCAGACTGTCGTATCATCTACAGGATCTAAACGGACAGCAGAATAATCACCCCAACGTCTGCCTCCGCTGCCACCAGGATCAGACGATGGATTATATGCCGTAGTACTATTGGTATATAATAATGGTGTACGTGTTGAACTTGCAGGATCAGTATTTAAATGCGTAGTAAATGCTGCATTGATAAATTCATTAGTACCTGCTGCACTACATCCAAGTACCATATGACCTTGGCCCGTTGGTATTAAAGTACCCATCCAATAATGGCGCTGATTAAAATCATTAGTAGCAGATGGGGTAAATACCGTACCTGCTTGTCTGACTATTGGTATAGTTGGTTGCGTCAAATCAATATCATACCAACGGCACGCATCACGAGTAATAGTACCTGAACTGGTTCCCATATTATTTACACCAATATTGTGACTTGTCCATAAATGATTGTTTCGTATATGCGCATATAATAACCGATCATCAAGACCATCCAAATATCCGGCCGGTCCAAGGTTATTACCTTTATGAGGAACAGTTATAGGTAATTGTGTTTGCGGTATATTAATAAGTCTAGTGGTCGCAATACGCGGTGTTGTAGTAACATCTGCAATATATACAAGCGCCAACTGACTCAAACTTATTGCATTAACGCCAATAAAATAACCAAATGGTGGGTTTAAATCAACATTATCAACTCCTTGAGGGGAATAGGGTCCTTGACCTATATTATTAATTAAATTGCGAAATAAGAACACGCGCATAACATTGTTATTAACAAGCGAAGCTTTGGGGATAACATAGCCAGAACTACCAACAAACACAAGACTTGCTTTTTGCTCTTCTTCTTGACCTTCGATATGCACGTTGTCAAATGTGGGTGCGCTGGTTGTACTTGATAGGCAAAACTGATTGACTCCAATATAAAGACCATTTTTATCAATACCTAATGTTGGGTAATCAGCTAAACACGTATTAAAACCAAAAGATGATTGATCAAAGAAAAAAAAGCGCCATGGCATTGATGGTGTAATAGTACCACTTGAACTCATTGCAAGTAGTATACGATTAGGATATGCGACCGTAATACATATAATAAACCAGCGGTTAGTCATCTTGTCATATCTAATACGAGGATCAGAGACCTGTATGCCACCCCGTACTGCATTAAAAAAAACACCCAAATCTATATTTAAAACCCCATCAGGTAAACCATTAGTCTTGCTTAAAGTTTTGACTCGTCCATTGCAAGCAACTATAAATTGTGTTGGACCAACATCTCCCATAGTATCGGGTGGAAATGATCTTGTTTCTGCAAGTGTGGTTGCTAGTGTATTAATGGCAACATGTTGTGGCGGAAACAGCTTAGGCAAAGGGTGTACGTATGAAGTATCTTCATTATCGATAGCAAAATTTCTTTGCATTATTCCATGATGTATAATATGCATACCTTGATCTTCTTGGATGTATGCCGCATCCAGCTCCATCAATTCTTGTGTTGTATATGGAATAGCTTTTACCTGTGCAATTAATTCACCTTCTTGATCTGCATATATACAAAGAGACAAAAACATAGTATATACAAACAATAGTATAAAAAACATATTAATCCTCTTGCTTTATACCTTAATGAACAATGCTGTAATTAGTACTATATATATCTGTTTATTTTCTTGAAAAGAATATGCTATTAATGTCATGAATTGTTTAGGAATTTAAATACGAACTTCCTGAACTTTGATACATTGTTTTTATTATCAAGTAACAAGGCATCAAAAAAATAATAACAAAAAAATTAAGTTATTTTTCCTACAGTCTCATGTAATTACTGCATAGCCATATATATATACATTTTTTCATCAAAGGAAAGATTTTCTAATGTTTTTTCTACCATGAATGATGGCTCCCAATGCAGAATTTTATTCTTTGTTGCTGAATATAATATGCCTTCGTTTTGTGCCAAACTTATTATATCATTATTATTATGTATATATCCTGGAATTTGGTATAGAGGGGTAAATGATTGCCGCTGATCATAGGTTAGTAAAACACCATTATTGCAACCAACGCGGATATATTGATTATCTAATAATAAACTAGTAACTCCACACATTCGTTTTTTATGTGTGGAAATACATCGACTTCGTTTGCATGTACGACAATCCCATAACTTTACTATACCATTAGTATCACCGGAACATATATTATGATCATGCAAAGCAAGTGCAGACACACAGCTCAAGTGGCGCGCAGGTATCACCTTGCATGTTATTGCAACATTAGCAAGGGAATCAATTGAATTAAATAAAATTTGGCCAGAATCAGTACCCAATGCAAACATAGTATCAGATAAACCCACTACTGTTGTTTTTGTGGACATAGGCATATTCACAGTACATGTTTTATTAAAAAAATAGACAAACTCGCCATAACGTGTACATAAAAAATTATCATTATTACACACAATTGAACAAGGAGGTGGCAATATAAGTTGCACTGGTATGTCAAAATAGTTTTCATTAGCCGTATCATAAAACACAATAGTATCATCAATTTCAGAAATAATAATGGGATTATTATTTTTATCAAAAGAATCAGCAAATCCATAAAATGCGCATGGAATATTTTTTGCTTCAGATAGTTTATATATACTATCATGTACTATATGTATATATGGCCTGACTACTAAGTTTCCAATATTATTTTGTATGTCTGGAAGAGTAGATTTAATCCTATTTATTATATCAAATATTGTATTATTATTGTTAATTACATGCGATGTTTTAATATTTTCACTTTCAATTATTTTTTTTTCTTCCCATTTAGTATAAAGATAATGTGCTGCAGGATATCCTATAGAAGTAACTAAACTTTTATATGAAATAGGATATGCTGTTTCAGCAGTATGCATACATTGCACAGTATGTATAGACAAGAAACTCCATAATGCACACAAAATATATACCATAATACACTTTCCTTATGTCTGATAGTAGAAATTCTTTAATAGATATACAATCATAATATATTTTTTGAACATCTGATAGTAAACGCTTCTATTATTTATTTGACAAAAAAGCATAATACGCGATACTAGGGTCAACAATAAACAAATCTTTTGGGAGAAACAAACATATGAAGAAATATATTATAGGTATGTCACTTATTGCTGCACCATCTATGGTACATGCTGACATTTGGCAACTTTTTGATGATTTATTAAAAGAACTTGTCAAAATGCAACAGGCATCATCTGCATCGCACGCAACTATTGATCAATTCTGCAATCAACTTGCACATGATTTAAAAGGAATTCCACAAACAGATATCGATGCTATTGTACGTATGACCAAGGAAAAACTCCGCATTGAAAGTAGTTATCGCACCATTACTACTGATGTAGCAACACAATATGCAAAAAGCGCTATTATTCAAAGATATAATGAAAATGTAATCACACTTATTTATGATTTGTATAAATCTGAAGATAGACCTAAAGCAATAGAATCTCAAAATAGTAATATACATGCTCGGCTACAAAGTATTCCCCATATCAACGGTGAATCATTAGCACAGTTTTTTGACCCTCAAACAGTAAAGAATCGTATTACAGCAGATGCTCACTATAAATACAACACACATAATCAATCACCATATACGCAACAACCGACATATACTCCTGCATACAACAATGCATATCAGCCGGTATCATCTACGCCGTCATATTTCAGCATTGATGGATTTTGTACTCAACTTACCTATGATTTAAAAGCAATGCCACAAAAAGATATTAATGCAATTGTGCAAAAAACTAAGTATCAACTCCAAAATGTAAACAGAAATAACCCAATTACTGCTGACATAGCAATGCAATACACAAAAAGCGTTATTGCACAATATTACCAAGAAGTTTGCACGCCGGGTATTGAAAAAGAATATAATTCTGAAGATAGAACCAAAGCCAAAGAGTCACGCTATAATAATATGCATGCATTTTTATCTGGCCACAGTATTAATGATCCAAAATTAGCATCATTTTTTGATTCAAAGGAAATTGAACAAAGTATCAAAAAAGAAGCACATCATAAGTATGGCAAAAGCAATAATCAACAACATACATCAGGATCACAAACATCACATTATACACCACCTGTGCAGCAAAAGCCTGTCGTGCCTACATCTACCAGAACATCAATTCAAGATTGTTCATATAATACAAAAAATACTCATACTATTGATGAAGTACAGCGTACTCATGATGCGGAATTGGCTCGTATTGGTATGCCAGAAAATGACCGGCACGATTACCGTATATATTATCGGGATCAATGTGATAATAAAGGCCTTAGTGCTGAAGCCCTTATTCAATGTAGCAAAAAACAAATTCGTAGAGTATTAATTGAAAATCTTAATAATAAAAAAAGTGAGCTAGAACCAAAATTAAAAAATAAAACTGCATTGCGTAAAGTTATTGAAGATCTACCAGCGTTTATTCATAGAGCAGTTCCTGATAATGCACAACCATTTGATGCTAACCTAATAAAAAAATATATAGGTGAATCAATGAAAGCAACTATTATAGAACAATTGGATCCTTCTATTAATTGTGTATTCTGTTCAGGTGAGTATAAAGATGAATTTGAAGATGGTGAAGCTGAAATTAAAGTTAATATTCCCTGCAATAATGGACATTCTATATGTAATAAATGTAAATATAATATAGATAAATGCCCTTTTTGCAGCGTTCCATTTACCAAAGAACAAATGAAAAAAAATGCACAACGTGCAGAACAAGAATTTGCTGCAAATAACCAAAAATAAAAAATCGGGGAAAATTATGAAAAAACAGGTACTTTCATTACTTTTACTTGCAAGTATACCATATAAGGTAGCTGCTATGGCAACAAGTCCATTGACTGATTTAGTCCATCCACTTTTAACCAATTTGGATAATAAAACACCTGATTCTCTTGTAGCTTTTTTTCCTCGCATGCATGAACGGCTAAGAGGATTACCTGATGATGTTCGATGGCGAGTTATATTTGATGCGTATCATTCAGCACAATGTTTTCCTGCTATAGATGAAATAAAACTTACAAAAAGAACTGTGGCGCATATTGTTCATAAACATGCATATGACTTTGCAATAAAGTACACTACCTCAGAAATAGCTACCAAGCTAGCAAATTCACATAAGCGTAATGTAGAAATTGCTATGAATAAAAGTGATACATTTACCGGAAGTGATATTAATAAATTCTTGGGGCGCGAGCAACAAAAATCTATTGTGCAAGATCTGCAACATGCTGAATATGCACGTCATGTACATACTGAATTGCCAGTAATTCACTAAGCCCATTAAATCAAATGAGGGAACTCAACATGAGTTCCCTCTATTTTTTTGTAAGTCTTGCTGTATAAATATAATATCTATTTATCGTGAACCGCCACGTGAACCACCTTGGCCGCCACGGGATGAACCCCCACCACTGCGTCCACCGCGGGAACCACCTTCATTCTCTTCTTCTTCATAAGAACCACGGCCACCTTGGGTGCCGCCTGTTGAGCTACCACCACGAGATGGGTTACTACCTTGGCCACGTCCACCACGAGAACCGCCTTCATGCTCTTCATCTTCTTCATAAGAACGTCGACCGCTTTGCGAACCAGTTGAACCACCACTACGTGATCCGCCTGTTGAACCACCAGAGCGATGAGTATCATGGCCACCACGACTTCCGCCTCGTCCATTACCGCCGCCGCCTCGACCATCACGATCTTCTTTGCGTTCGTCGTGTTCAATTTCTATACATATTTCTTGGATATGCAAATCCATGAGATACTCCTTTATTTTGGATTTTTTTATATATATCCGGAGTATTCACTATAAGAAATTATTCTTACAAGTTTCAATAGTTTACCAAAAACTCTTAATATACGTATGCATTATATACTACATATGAATTACATATTGGTTAAAATATGCTTCAATATCTGATTCTGTCGGTTGTGATTTAGCTAGAAAATTTTCCCCAACCTGGAGTACAGATGCATTATTATAATAAGGTCCATTATATTTTTTTCTAAATGCCTGTAAACAGGGATATAATGTTTGCCCTGTATGAAAATGACCATTATCATCTGCATACAATACATGTGTTGTTGGTGATTGAAGCGCTTTATAAAAATCAACATCACACAAATTTGTCACTACACGATCACGATATTGTATATGCAGCAATACATTAAATTCTTTTAAAAATGTCGCAGCATCAATTGGTTGATCTTTCCATGGTGCATGTTTGCCTAAGGTAATCAACGGTACTACTATATAATTAATAAGTCCCCATACTGATGGAAACCTATATTTAATAATCACACGTGTATCTACTAACGGACAATCTAGAATTATTGTACCTTTTCGTATTCTAACAAGAATAGAATTAGCCTGATTTTTTGAAATACCCAACTTTTTGAAAAATTTTCTATATTTTTCATAATTCTTTAGCCGTCGAATAGTATTACAAATCGTTCCGCCACCACGAGAATAACCAAATAGATGTATTACCGGACAGGATGCCTCATCTAGTAATTTTAATACTGCACATAAGGCTTTGCAATCATACTTCTGGGCAAAACTAGACTTGCAAAATGATAGATCATTATCATCTTCTACTCCATCATAAAAATTAAAGCCTACGATCAATCCCGGCAAAAGTCCCCAGGCGCGGCGACGACCAATAGAACTTTGGCTTTCTCCCCATCCATGACAATAGACCGTACAACTGTCATTAATTACCACAGATAGCCGAGGGTCATTATATATGGTAATTTTTGGGTCCCAGCCCAAACGCTTTATAAAAAACTCTTTAGTATAATTCTGGACATATATTTGCCAATATAATGGTTCAGTCTGAGTATTATTACTAGTAGATAAATATGTACTTATAAAGCAGCAAATTAGCATATAGAGTATACAATTACGCATACTTTTTTAACTCCATTTGAAATATAATAGATTCATGAAAATACCTTTATACTATAACTATATATTCATTTTGAATTTTGTACAAGTACCTATATAGTAAAAGTTAGTCTTATATTACATAATCTATATAGTAAATGAAAAGTTAATTAAAAATAAGATCTAATCGGCCTTTTGAAACATTATATTATAGGGTAAGAGAATGTTTGACAAATAATAAGTCGCTTGTTAGCATGTGACTAATTAAGTAAATTATCAAGTCCCTAAACGAACAATATATCTTCAGTATTGTTCACCCCCTAACCCTTCAGCTTATTCTAAGTTGAAGGGTCTTTTTTACAAGTCAAAATCTTCATATCTATAACGGCAAAATAGGATGTATCATTTTTATTGAAACGAATATACGTAGGTTTTATAGGTAAATTTTTTTGTCGAATTTGGGTAAAAAAATCAATAAGAGCAGCTAAAGAACTTTCCAGGGTAAGGCATATAGTATATATACCATAATTATCTTTCATAATAAGAGGATTTGCCGTATAAGATAGTATAGGTATTTTTATACTGGCAAGTATGTCAAATATCATACGAATGCAATATTCCATTTGTTGTTCATGCGATTGTGTAGATACCAAAGGCATTTGATTCATTAATATTTGCATATCCTGCTGCGTATTACATATCATAGTATACATTTGTATAATACGATCTATAAATAATTGTTTATCAGATACTATTGTAATTTGCTTTTTCAGTAATTGTTCAATAGGTGTATAGATACCATAAAACCATATAATTAACAATAAACCCAAACATGCTGTGGTCATTATATATCTTCCAACAATGCCAAGCATAACTAAACGGCGATACACAACAGAATTATAAGGAATAAAAGGACGCTCACGCACCATATTACTTTCCAAAATTCTTGTTATCTAGAAACTAGCTTTTGTCCATTCCATAGGATCTACTGGAATATTATCTACACGATGCTCCCAATGTAAATGAACTCCAGTTGCATAACCCGTTTTGCCTATTATTCCTAATGGATTACCTTGTGCTACCATATCACCAACGTGTATATCTGCAAAATCTTCTAAATGAAATAATAAAGAAAAAACACCGCATCCATGATCAAGAACTACCGTATTACCACTTGCTGCAAAGCGATCTTTTACCACGACAACGCCATCTTGAGGTGCCCATACTACACTATGAGGAAGATTAATAATATCTAATGCTTTATGTGCATACCGTCCTTTATGTTGTGTAGTACGTAATGTACCAAATTCACAACTAATACGTTGAATCTCAGTAGGAGCACAAAAAGCTCCTCTCCATTTTTTTTCACTAGGCGATTTACAAACTAAATGTGCAAGTAATGCTTCAAATTCTTTTTCGCTTGGCCATGCATCTTGTTCACTCTTTACTTTTTCTTGATCAATACGAATAGTTTGTCTTTTAAAAGGATATTCGACTACATGAAAAGTATAATCTAGATGCAATGTGTTATTGACATGATCATTAATTTCAATGGATGCAATATATGCATTTGGTTGTTCTTCACAGGCAATTGGTATAAAACATTCATATAAAGAAGAACCAACAGATTCAGGAACACACGGATATTCATGACATAGTGCTTGTACTTTTGCTATTTTGATAGGTTTATTGGTTTGAAATTGTATATGTAATGTATGACCTTGTGATATTTTACTGCTATCAACACCTACTAGTGATGCATGCAATGGTATATTATCACTTATGAAATTGCAGGCAACTTTTTTACTTGTATGATGAAATGTATTATCAGTAAAAGTAAGCTCTACTGTATGATTTCCATTTGCAAGTGATGTAGTGGGTAGTATAAAAGAATATTCACGTGATTTGCCTTTGGTTATATAACCGGAAGGTAATA
Organism: Candidatus Babeliales bacterium; assembly: GCA_035940365.1. Lineage (GTDB taxonomy): Bacteria > Babelota > Babeliae > Babelales > Vermiphilaceae > DASZEX01. Next base: position 10,270 of record DASZEX010000104.1, read on the forward strand.
ATTTACCATCAAGCACAATAGAAAGAATGCCATTCTTATTTGCTTTTAATAAACATGGTACATCACCGCTGTAATAATTACCTTCCACCAAGCCTACTACGTCAATCTGAGGTACTGATGTATCAAAAAAATAACCCCAAATATACCAACCTACCAGCAATGCACAACAACTGGTTATTAGCCACACTAAACGACTTAATTTCATATGTAATACCTATACGCTATAACTATTATATCTGATATATGATACCTCAGCGTATATGATATGCAAATTTTTAATATAGAATGTACATACATGCGGAAATATTCATATACAAAAACAATCCTGTCATACTATTATTTTTGACAATAATTATATAATAAATCATAATACCTATTGTAAATGCGATCTGTAACAACTTATATGAAAGACACTATGAACCACTATAGATATATTCTTTGTATAGCACTAATAATTACTAATACATGCAAAAGCATGCATATGGAATCGATACCAAATGATATAACTACATACCACATTATGAAACCATTGGATCAAACAAGTCAGTTATCTTTAGGTCTCACGTGCCAAAATTATTATGCTAAATACCAATCTCTTCAAAAAGAGAAACAAAAAAGATGGACAAAACAAAAAAGAGATCGTATTCAGTTAATCAAAGCACTAAAAATGGAATGGAAAAAAGATTTTCCAAGCTGCCAGTATAATTTTGATTATGTAATGGCAACTATGGCAAGAATGCATGATGCACATGAATGGAATTATAATGACAGAAAATTGCATTTTTATGAGAATGAGTTACTAAACGACAGAACATGTCTAGCGCCCATTACTTTTAATAAAACCAATACAGCATGTGCATTTTTAGCTTCGTATAATAAGCTAACCGGAAATTCAGCTGATCGTTATGTAATATTTATATGTGCATACAAATCCGAAGGTAAAGAATTTGCATACCACATAGAACAAACTCCTACACTATCAGGAATCGACGGTATTTATCCAGAGCTCCGAACAAGTCTTAGTTATCCTTCATTATCTCCTTTTTTTATTAACAACAATACCGTATGCGCATTTATACCAAGAGTAAGTGCACGAAAAACTAACTTGTATACCTTTACATTTGGTCCTGAGACCCAAAAAGAATGCATATCAAGAGCATGCTTTGTTGATTTAAAAGATGGGCAAAACCCGTTACCTTTCTATCGTTTAGGCTCGTTTCCTTTATTAGCACAAAATATAGTACAAGATAGATCAACATGGTCTATCAAAGAAATAACTGATACAGAAATTACATTTGAAGCAAATGATCATGATACAAGTAAGTTTATAGATTCATTTAAAGATCTTACTATGTCTAAGTCTGAAAAAAACAATACCGTTCTATTGCAGCATGCCATTACTTCCCATAAATATGGCTCTCTTGTTGAATCAATAAATGCAGCTATTATATGTCATAAAAACATACATAAAACCAGTAATAGCATACTTACAAATAACATCTATTTCTATAAGGCTCTTGAAGAAAGTTCTATACATGATACAAAACCATTAGAAAATTTTTTAAAATCATATACGTATGACTATATCAACCTAGACAAAGGTGTATGCAAATTATATTTCTATACTATTAATAATGTTCCTTATAAAAAATTATATATTGAAGATCGCTCACCATATACGCGCTGTTATTGTGTTAATGGTAAACCAATTATAATAGACAAAAATACAAAATGCACCGTTGCGTGTACTCCTATTGAACAAACACGTAACCAGTTATATAAAGTTGCTGTATTATGCACAGATACCCAAAAAAATCAAAAAATATCCTTATATCAGACTGGTATTCATACAGATACAATACACAAAGGAGATATTATACTTTCTGATACAAACCCTAACTCTCGCTGGCAAAAATTTGTAGCTATAAGTAAGCCAATAGCAACTAATATTACATTTAATCCCGCTAATAATGATATTTTGATGTTAACTATGCGTGGGCCTTCAAAATTGCCTATACAATATCAGCGTGCTATTTCTGGTATTTCCAAATTTTTTAATCAAAATTAATGTAGATATTATAGCTATCCCATTTAAATTGTCAGAAAAGGTTGTCCATCTGGACAACCTTTTTTATTACTTATATAAAATGTATACTTATAAAGTTATAATACTTTGTATTAGTAATAAATTAAAAAGGATAGGAAAATGGTTGTATGGTATTGTATAAGTATATTTGTGGCATACACTATACATGCTATGAATGTACATACCGATCAATTAACACCCATTAAACCAACAGAATATGATTTGGCTATTTATATGCTCCAATCTACACCTACCAATAATATTGCACATCTTATACAAAAAATGCCTACTAAACTACAAAACCAATTATTTTGTACTCTCATGCCTAATTACAGTATATGTAATGAATATAATATAGATCTTGATTGTGTACTTAATATTGCACATTGTATTGAAAAAAAAGCTCGCAACAATGAACGCATTTTTCTCCCTAGCAGCCTAGAACCTGTACCTTTAGTAACTGATTACCCCACTAGAAAGCTAGCATATGTAGATTTGTATCCATGGAACAAATATATAAAAATAAAAAATATAGAAGGTATGCGAGTGCCAGTAAAAAGACCAGGTATAGTACTTGAACATCTTGAAGGAACAACTGCTATAATACCGCCAGGTACTATACATATTTTTAACCGAATACCAAAGGATAGTGGTATTGTATGTATACCACTTTTGACTCAAACAATAAAAGAAGCGTCAAAAGGTGGTTGTATACGATCAATTAATGGACAAGAAGAACGATCATTTGAAGCTATAAAAAAAATTTCATTGGACAACATGGATGCCATACTTAACGTACAAGTGAATATATTTAAACCTTATCAACCTACATCTACTCGCATAGATACGTATTATTTGAGTGTAGCTCAAAAAAGTAGATCAATCCAAGAAGCACTCTCTCATCATATTATGTATGTTATTAAAACTTTAAATATGACTGCATTCAAAGCAATATATCGTGTACATTATAAAAAAAATAATTACCTTGATACTCTTATGCCCAAAATTGCTGCCATTTGTAGTCAACTTTCTTATAACGATAATCAAAAATTTCTATCATTACTTGCTCAACGACCTTTATGTCCATTAGATACTCCTATGCCTTTAGTATTAAATGAAAATGAATATAAGTGGCTTTTACGTATGTCTAGTGATGTGTATGATCTCATAAAATGTTGCGGTTATATTACACCAGATGAATACAAAAAATTGTTATACAAAGAAAGAATGAGCGAATTAAAAAAGCAAAAAAATTCGGCAAAAACTATCAACGAGTCACATAAAAAACGCTGTGTTATTTCATAACTTTCTAATACATCAACTGACAAATTGTTTAATTAATGGTGATTGGTCTATCATTGCTAAGCCATCACATTGCTCACGTATAATGCCTGCATCAAGATAATATACATTATCAAAAATACTAGTAATAAAACGTATATCTTGTGAGGAAAGCGCTATTGTAAGCCCTTGTTGTGCCAAATTTTTTAATATATTCACCAATATATCTGTATTGCCTGGATCAAGCGAAGCAGTTGGTTCATCAAGTAGTAGTATTGATGGCTGTAGTCCCAGTGCACGAGCAATAGCTACGCGTTGCTTTTGTCCCCCCGAAAGTGCTGATGGATATACATGAGCATAAGCATCAATACCCAGTTGTTTTAATAAAAAATATGCTTCTTGCTCTGCCTTCACTTTGTTCATTCCCAATACCAACAAAGGATCAATACAATTTTGCAATACGGTATAGTGTGGAAATAAATTGAAATCCTGAAATACATAGCCTATAGTTTTTGCTCTTTGTGTAACATTGAATGTAGATAACTCTTGATTATTAATTATTATGGTTCCATCATACGTAGGTACAAGGCCTACAATTGATTTTAATAATGTTGTTTTTCCTGCGCCACTTTTGCCAATAAAACTTGTAATACGTCCTTTTGGCAATACACATGAAACATTATTTAATAACGGTATTGACTGCTGCGTTAGCACACTCACATTATTAACGGTAACCATATGAGGTCCTTTTTTCTATATTTATAGATACCAAGTACAATACGGTGGAAAATAATAAGTATAATAATGCTATAATGCCATATATGGGCAAAGGATTTAATTCGCGCGATATAATATTCATTCCTGTACGAGTAAGTTCAGTAACTCCAATGGTTGCCAGTAGCGAAGTACTTTTGAGTAATTGTTCAAGCTCACCAAAAAGACTTGCATGCGCAAGATGCAAAGCCTGAGGAAGTATAATACGCCAAAGAGCAACTGATAATGGATATCCAAGCACAAATGCTGCATCCCATTGCCCTTGTGGAATATTATTAATACTTGCCCGAATAATGGCTGTAACATATCCGCCTGAGCAAAAAGCTAATGCTCCTATTGCTGCACAAAATCCAGAAATATTAATACCGAGCAAATTTGGAATAACAAAGTATGCAATCAAAATTTGTACATAAGCAGGAATCCCTTTGGCAATAAATGTATATATACCTATAAAAAAACGCAGTATTGGATGAGCATAATTTTTGCAACTTACCGTACCAAGTCCAATGCCAATAACTATGCTGAAAGTTCCTGCAAGCAGCCATGCAATCAAAGTGATGCAACTACCTTTTGCCAATACCGATATATAAGTCAAAATACTCGTCATGCAATATCCCATTTTTTTTCAAGCAGTGCTAATGTACCATCACCAGTAAGTGCATCAATACCTAACTCAATTTTTTCTTGCAAGGAAACATTATTTTTTTTGACTGCTATGCCAATACCAAGAACTTGATCTTTTTCAGGAAGTTGCATGTCAATTTTTTTTATTTCGGGATATTTGTTCATAAATTTTTTTGCTATTGCAGGTTCTACTAATGCAGCATCAGCTTTACCATATTGAATAGACAGCAGTGCATCATCTACATGTTCAATAGGGATCTTGGTAATAAAAGGATATGCATTCAATGCGGATTCCTGGCTTGATGTAGGTTCTACACATACACGCATACCGGTCATATCAGTAATGCTATTAATACCTTCAGGAATAGCATTCCAGAATAATAATGGATATGTAGTTGTCTTTTCCCCTTGATACCGAATCATAGCTACTTTTTGCAAACGCTCAGGAATAATAGAAAGACCCCATATAATAGCATCAATCTTGCCTTGTTCCAGAGCAACAAATAATGAAGTCATTGATCCTAAGTCTTTGATAATTAATGTTTTATTCATTTGTTTGGCCAAAGCATTGGCAACATCAATATCAAAACCTTCGTATTCTCCTTGTTCATTGATACTTACAAATGGCGCATATCCTGCTGCAGTGCCTACAATAAAAGTATTCGATGTTTTTGGTGTAGGTTGATACATCATATATATGCCAGTTACTATCACTAGTATCAATATGATACTTACAAATATTTTTGGTGTGTTCATATCGTATCTTTCATTTTTTTCAAAACCAATGCGTAACCTTGAAATGGTTCATTATGTAAAAACCGTGCTACACGCCCAATGGTAACCAAACTTGCGCCAGTCATAGCATGAATATCACGATATGACAGTGTACCTTTTGCAAGCAAACGGCATACACGCCAGCGTTCGGCAAAAGAAGCAAGCTCCTGGGGAGTACATAAATCCTTCATAAACCGCATCAGTTCATTCTTGTTTTTTAATTGTAATAATGCTTCAAAAAGTTCATCTAATGCTGCTTTTTCTTCTTTTGTTTGTATATGATGCATATAGCCTCCTTTGTTATATTGTACTATTACAGTATAACAATACAAAATAAAATGTCAAATATGTATAGAAACAGGATATTTTATGCCTATTGCTTATTATATTGCATAGCGGTTTATATTCTATGTAAGATGTAAAAAAATAAGGCCCCACTTTCCGGGAGAAACTATGAATCGTATGATACTGACGGTTTCTTGTATACTTATATGCAATACAGGTATATCTATGGCAAAAGAACGGCCAATGCTGATGCAACTTACCAAAAAAGGCTCGCATAGTCGCAATGCACGTGCGCATGCGGCACGTCATGGTTTGGATGAGCAAACTAAAAATATTTTGAATCATTTTTTTTGTATAATTGGTAACTTTTTTTCTATATTGCAAGACCCTCATGATAAAGAGCAGGTGACAACTAATGTATCAAATATACTTGCTGGCGCAGTCAATATAGTAGCTGAAGGTATAAAATCAGGCGATCTTGGCCTAGATGCAAATGAGCAAGAGATTGCTGCCTACGTATGTACCATAAGTAAGCGCTTGTCACAGCATTAATGAGAATAGCGTATTAAGTCTATCAAAGGGGTAAAATAACTATGAAGAAAAACCTTACCAGATATACTGCAATAATAGTATTTAGTTTATTTATTGCAACAACTACACATATATTACCTATGGCCGACGCTTGGAACTGGATTAAAACAAAGTTAGGTTATCAAGTAATAGAACAAAAAAAAGAAGAAGTCGCACAAAAAAAAACTATTGCAAAAGGGGAATCTGTAGTAACCATAAAAGAAGAAACTAATATAGGCCATCTTATTTTTACCATAACCAATGTTCCTTACCGTCATGCTGATATTGGAGATTATGCTACCATAACCATTGATGCAGATATGTGTAATCAAAAAGGATCAATAAAAGGAATTGATACAACAAATAGTCAAGAGGTCATTAATTTAGAAATTCAAAATGACGATGCGTTCTTGCGCGGTATGTTTTTTAGCATACAAGGAGCATTAATAAATTATATAGCAGCTACCGAAATGTGCCCTAAACCAGGACTTTTGAATGTAACAATAAGGCCCAATGATCCTGGTTATACTATTGCACGTGATGCCTATTCGAGTCTTGTGAAAAAATTAAATAAAGAACAAAAACTCAAAGATATCGAATTTATAGAAATCAGAAATGCCCTCAACGATAGAGAAATTATTGGCGGGGCAGCGATTGGTGTTGCTACACTTGGCCTGCTGTTTCATTTGTATATCGAGAAATACTTGGGGTGTCCTCCTGGCACTACTTGGAATATTCTTACCAAATAAGAAGTAAACTTATAATTGGTGGTGGCAAAGGAAAATTAATAGCAATAATTGCCACTGGAGGACAAGGGAAATTAAATGAAAATAAACGTATTAATAATAATGCTGAATGCAGCATTTGGATCTACCAAACACACGGGGCCATAGTAATGCAAGTGTGTCGGTAATTAGTGATAATCCATAAGGTACAAGGGCTAATAAAGGGGCGCCTATTTTACATAAGAAGGCACACGTATATACAGTTGAGTGTTTATCCTGATACACTTTCTCGCTTGCTCTTATACGTTTTATGTTTGTCATTGCCAAATCTAATGCTGATTTGGTAAATGTTGTCGGTACATCGGAAATACCATTATATAAAGGACTAAGGTGGTTTCTTGTTATAGATAATAACGGCTTTTTTTCTATAAAATAGTGTAGCGCCATTTTAATATCCACTGAAGAAATAGCGTGTATTATTTCATCAAGACGTGCTTTATGTGTATTGGTAATTAGTTGTTCCTGTGAATCAGTATAGGCATTGATGCACCTATATAACCCATATAAGGTAATACCAAAAAGCCCTAATCGTGCTATTGTTTTTACACGCCACCACGGATCAAAGAGATATATTTGTTCTTGATTTTCACAATAATCATCTCCTTGATAGGTAATAATAGGCAGTGGGTTGTATAATTTTAGACATAGGCCAACGGGAACTTTGCGCAATATATCTATAGGTAATTGATTTTGATTTAGTCGAACAGATAATGTAAAAAGACGTGGAGGCAAAAGGCCATAGATTAATCTCTTAAATACTGGGTTTATCAACAATTCGTCACTAGTATTGCATTTATATTTATTATTAAAACAAGGTGCGGATAATGCTTCTATATCTACACCATATATTTTTCTAATACGCGCCTGATCAATTGAATGGCCTTCAAACTTAGATATATATCTATTTTCTTTTGCATGTATTGCAGTTAATGCTACTTTTGCAATAAGAGGGAAAAATAGGCGTTGGTCAGGATAAGATATATCAATAGATAAATTTTCACAACCTTCATCGGTAGAAAATAATGGTTTTATATAATCAGAATTTTGCAATAAAATATGTATATCATGCCATGACATAGTTTGACTTAATATTTGCTGAAATAATCCGTTGCTTCTAGATTTTATGGATGTATTCTTATGATCATCCAGATACTTTCTATTGTGATTCAGCCACTCTTGACATGAAAATTCATATCTCATTTTAGATAATGCATCATATAACTGATATGCACAATTAGTAGCACTCCATTGTTGCAAATCATCATTATAATTGGCAATAGTATGTTTTTTGAATAATGGCACATCAAACATTTTTTCATATAAAACATCAAGCACTTGTTGCTGCTGTTCTTCTTCACGAGCATATTGATATATACAAGAAGTTAGATAGGGCAAAAAATCTTTTTGTGTCGCCATTATTTTTTTACTTATTTTATATATATCAGTAGGGCTATTAATAAAATTATGTATCAAAGATTGTATGATAGTTTTGTATGTTAATTCTTGAGGTTGCAAATAAGCAGCAACATCTAAGATACTTTTTGCTTCCGCAGATATATCATTTAGTTTTCCTTGTGCCGCATGAAAACAATGTATAATAGCGCGAGGTTCAAATTCACTTAATGTTATTGTTTGATTAGACCATCCCTTTGCAATTGGATGTAATACATGAAATTGTTCTTTGATGGCATTACTAATAGCGATATTGCATGTGGGATGTTTAATTATACAGAATGCATTACTATTCTGTTGTGTGCAAAATGGATGTACGTGATTAGATTCCATACCATATAATAGCACTGTACATATATTTGCGAGTATAATATATAATAAAAACATAACGATACTTTAATATAAAAATAAAAATTCTTACATCAAAGTAGTGTACCAGTAAATAGTATATTTGTTATATTTTAATCAGGGTGGCTGCTAAATTTTGGGCTTTCGATTAATTTTTGTAATACTATTTGGCTCCATGTTTCAAATTGCGGATGCATAGCCATACAAGTATCAATAGGCAATAACATACCACTTTTTAATTCTGAGCGAATCGCTATCGCATTACTATGTCCATGAATCAAAAATACAAAGCCAATATGTACTTTGCCTACATCATTTGAATCATCATTCAAAATGCCGATTGGTTCTATAGTCATTGCATCATTATATGATACTTCCTCATGAAATTCTCGGTTTGCCCAATCAAAAATATCTGAACTTTGTATATCTTCTTGCCTAATATGACCACCTATGCCAATGGTATATTTATTTTGCAATCGTTTTTCAGTAGCATTTTCACGCCGTTGCATAACAAAAATTTCACCATTATGAGTAAAAATAAGATAAGGAATAATTTGTTTGTACCTAAAATCTTGTTCTGCACTATGGCGTGGTACAAATTCTTTTCTTGCTGCAATAATATTTAAATACCGTTGCATATTATGTGTATATAAGCCTTGCCATGGTTCCTCGGGAAAAAGATATTCGCGTTTTACTACTAATATTGATTCTTGCAAAGTATCTGTTTGTATAGGAGTTTGTTTTTGTATAGTAACCATGTACAAAACCTCGTATTATAATCTTTTTTTGACGATTATAGCTAAAAATAATACTTTAAAGATAACAGGAATCAATAAGAATAGCCAAGATACGTTATAGGCACAAAGAGAACCATATGGGATATGATGTTCGTTTAATAGAAAAAAAATGGCAACAGCGATGGTCAGCGACAAATAAAACAGCAGGACCTTCTGAACATATAAAAAAATATTATTGTCTAGATATGTTTCCCTATCCTTCCGGTTCCGGTCTGCATGTGGGACACTGGAAAGGTTATGTGCTCTCTGATGTTTATGCACGTATAAAAATATTACAAGGCTATACGGTATTACATCCCATGGGGTGGGACGCTTTTGGCCTACCTGCAGAAAATGATGCAATCAAAAAAGGTATTTTACCCCAAGCAAGCACTGCTGCAAATATTGCGCATTTTAAAGAGCAATTAAAAGCTATTGGTGCAGTATATAATTGGGATAAAGAACTTAATACAACAGATCCCCATTATTATAAATGGACCCAATGGATTTTTATTCAGATGTTCAAAGCAGGTTTAGCATATGAATCATTTGCGCCTATCAATTGGTGTCCTTCTTGTTTGACAGGCCTTGCCAATGAAGAAGTGGTAGATGGCTGCTGTGATCGGTGTGGGTCACTGGTGACAGAAAAAGAAGTGCGTCAATGGATATTACGTATTACTGATTACGCACAAAAATTACTTGATGGCCTTGACAAATTAGAATGGCCTGAAAAAGTTAAAACAATGCAACGTAACTGGATTGGCCGCTCTGATGGTCTTATATTCAGCGCGCCAGTCAAAGATAGTGATCTTATTATAGAAACATTTTCTGCACACTTTGAATCATTTGCAGCCGATACATTTGTGGTTATAGCGCCAGATCATCCTTTATTACCAAAGCTTCTTGCTGGTGTACCAAATCGGCATGAAATTGAAACATTTTGCAAACAAATTATAGAAGAACGTATTGCAAACAAAAATAGCCATGAAGCTGAGCCAATTGGTATATTCACTGGCCGCTATATTATAGATCCAATAGGTAATGGAGAACTGCCTATATGGGTTGCAAGTTTTGTTTTGGCGCAGTATGGTACAGGTATTGTAAAATGTTCTGCGCATGATATACGAGATTTTGCATTTGCAAAAAAATATAATATTCCACTCAAAGTAGTATTGGTACCCGAAGATTCTGAATTGCGTGAAGCTGTAGATAATTTGGAACTATGCTATACCGATATGATTAATGGTATTTTGCGTGCACCTGCACCATTTGCAGGATTCAAAGCAGGCGAAGTTCGCAATAAAATAATAGAATATTGTGAACAACAAGGCTTTGCACGACGATATACCACATATAAGTTACGGGATTGGATTTTTTCACGTCAACGTTATTGGGGTGAGCCTATTCCATTAGTGCACTGCAAAACCTGTGGAATTATGCCAGTACCAGAAGATCAATTGCCAGTTGAATTGCCATTTGTTGAACAGTATCAACCAACTGGAACCGGAGAGTCACCACTTGCTAATATATCTGAATGGGTAAATACCGCATGCCCGAGCTGCAATGGGCCAGCTAAACGTGAAACAAATACAATGCCGCAATGGGCTGGGTCCTGTTGGTATTTTTTGCGGTATCCAAATCCTCATTTGAAAGACAAACCTTTTGATGCAGATGATATGCGTTATTGGCTACCGGTTGATTTATATGTTGGTGGTATTGAACATGCGATTTTACATCTTTTGTATGCACGTTTTTATGTCAAAGTATTGTATGATTTAGGCTATTTGCCCTTTGATGAACCATTCATGCATTTATTTAATCAGGGTATGGTACTTAAATATTCAGAAAAATCAGGCCTAGTAGAAAAAATGTCAAAATCCAAAGGCAATGTTGTGGATCCTGATATAATTGTATCTACCTATGGTTCTGATGTATTGCGTATGTATATGTTATTTATGGGGCCGCCAGAACTTGATTGTGAATGGCAAGATACTGGACTTGATGGGATTAAACGCTTTTTGCATAAGCTATGGGATTATTGTACACAATCGAAGCATATTCTTGATGATCATATAATAGAAGATATACACATAACAAAACGCACGCATCAGTGTATTGCACAGTTCCAAAATCGCCTTGAACATTTTAAACCTAATACTGCAATAGCAGCAGTTATGGAATGGCTCAATGATATGATGAGTAATGATTGGTCAATCAGCAAATCATCATTGCAAATGATATTGGTAAGTTTATCAACTATGGCACCGCATATGACATCAGAATTACTTGAACAATTAATGGGAAAGCAACTTGCTGATTGTACATGGCCTTCATATGACCCACAATTAATTATTGATCACACTGTTACTATGGCAATACAAGTGCAAGGGCGTCTGCGCGCTACTATACATGTTGGACGTGATAGCACACAAACAGATGTAGAACCACTTGCACGTAATGCAATAAGTAAATGGATTGAAGGAAAAACAATAACCAAAGTTATTTTTGTATCGAATAGACTTATTAATTTTGTAATCAAAGAATGAACAAAAGATATATTATATTTTAATACAAATGTATATAAAAATATTAATAAATTTGTTTCTTGACAATCATTTTTATTTTGTTTACCTTTTATTTGAAAATGTGAGTATAGTAAGAACCATAAAAAATATACAATGCAGAAAAATAATATAAACACATAAATACTCCATGGGGGTTTTGTATGAAAAATGTACAAACAATCAGTTTAGGTCTTGCTTTGTTAGTAGCGCCTGCAGTACATGCTATTTCTTTGCCTACTATTAGTTTGCCAAGTCTGCCAACTATCGGCATGCCGCAAACTAAATATGGGCAAGCAGCAGCAGTAGCAGGATTAATAGCAGCTGGCTATGGTATATATAAATCTGGTATTATTGGCAAATCTGCAACTTGTATTGTAGATCAAGTTATTCGGCATCCAAAAAAAGCTCTAGCATTGCTTGCAGCAGTAGTAGCAGCAACAGTTGCATATAAATGTGGTTATATTTCAAATATAAAAAATATTACAGAAAAAACAACTAAAACTGGTACAGTAGATCCTGAAATTGTTGTAGATGATCTAGTGGATCCTAATCAGGGAAAGTAATAACCCCTCTCAATGTTGATGTCTCTACGGAAAAAGTGGGTAATGTTGTACTTGGTGAGGGAGAAGATTTGCCTATTCAACCATCTAATACTTCTGTAGTACCTCCAGTGCAAACAGGATGGATAAAAGAATGGCTAAAGAAACAATTAGAGGATATTAAATCATCTATGCAAAAGACAATGGATGATAGAATAATATTAGGTATATAAGTATACAAAAGAGCATGTAATCAAATACATGCTCTTTTTATTGCTATAGTTATGTATAATTTTTGAATTAGATAATTATCACGCTTATATTGATTAGATCAATTATAATCAATCTTTTTATTTAGCTTTATTTAATAATATTGACTATTTGAATTGCATTTTGTTATTTTGAAAGTGAAAATAACTATGCCAAAATAATAGCTAATGGAGGTTTTGTGAAAAAGTTTTTTTATATTTTTTTGATGATTTTTATTGCATCATCATTAAATAATACAATCCAATGCAGTGATTACTGGCAGAGATTCAAAAATTATTGGTTACATATAAGTCCCTATGAAATAAAATTATTACAAAATCCTGCAATGATTAAGTCTTTGGAATCTCAACCAGGAGAAACAACAATGGGGAAGAGGGTTAAAATACATCTCAGAGATTTGTATGAAAGATGCGTCTATGATCCTATAAGCAAAACATATGTTTATTCTCCCGAACATGTAGAATATGAACCTATCAAATCAAATGCCCTATATGATTTTCAGCAAGACAATATAGAATTAAAAAATCGCATACAAAAATTAGAGCAAAATCAACGCAATATATTGGATTTATTATTAACTATACAGAGTCCAATAGAGTAATAAGTATATAAGTCCCTCAATAGGAAAATCAGAAGGTACACTTGCAGAGCATTGTGATCTTACTGTTGTAATACATAGGATTTCTATAAAAATTATCTATTATTTTTTTCCAATTTTTTAGACTCTTGTAGATCGGTAAGTACTTGTTCAAATGAACCAAAGTCGCCATATCTATATGGTTCTTGTCTACAGGTTAAAATCACTTTATATATTCCTTGTGTAATTTCACTTTTATATTCAAATTCTATAATATCACCTTCTTTTTTATCTTTTAATAATGATAATGGTAATGCTCTGGGAAATGTATGTTTTAATATAGGATGCCCGTGATCTGTCCAATTTATACTAATTCCCAGAGCGTGTATTTCTTTTAGCTCAAGATGGTAATAATCTTGCGCATTTGTATCAGTCGCCCATACTTCTACACAGTAATTATCATCATCTATTTTTATTGGATTATTCTGAGAATCAAGTAAATAATATTTTGACCAATAGGAATTACAACATCCTTCTTTTGGCCTACGCAGTCGATCGGGAATAATAAATATATCACCTTGTACTACTGGAATTTCTTTTTGCTGTTGATGTATTTCATTATCTTGTTCAGTTGCATAGAATATGTTTGTTATACACAATAATACTATAAAAATATACATGATTAATCCTTAACTATTTTTTTATAAGGTAAAAAGAGATATAAGTAGCAGGCTACTATGCCTGTACCCATAGCTATATAATGCCAGTTATTTCTCAAAAAGGAATATTTAGGCATAGAGTCAACCAAAACATTACCAATATAAATATTTTTATCTATTCTTATCGTACTTGCGCCATCATAAGGATATGTTTTACCATTTACATAAAGTGAATTGTTTGTTGTATATGCTTTAATTGAACTATTATGTACTTCACTATGTGGTCCTTGCAAAATAATAGAGTCATTATTGACTACTACTTCTGAACTCCACATACAATTGATTGGTATATTATATAATACAAAAACAAATAAGCCATATGTACATTGAATCTTCATATAATAACCCTCCCAGAATACGCTTATTTCTTTTGCATAGGAAGTAAGCGCAAGCCATAATCTACTAACTGCTCGGATTGTACTGGCGTAGGTGCCTGCATCATCAAATCATAGCCACGTTGTGTTTTTGGAAATGCAATAACTTCGCGAATTGATTGCGATTGTGTTAATAACATAACAAATCGATCTAGGCCCAATGCAATACCACCATGCGGCGGAAAGCCGAGTTCTTGTGCTTCAAGTAAAAAGCCAAATTTGTTCTGTACTTCTTGCGTACTCAAGCCAAGCAACTCAAATACTTTTTGTTGTATTTGTCTGTTATGGATTCGAATAGAACCACCGCCAAGTTCAATACCATTCAACACAATATCATAGGCACGGGCTTTCATTTGACTAGGGTGTTGTGATTCCCAACCATCGCATGGTGATGTAAATGGATGGTGTGTTGCATCCCAATGTCCTGTTTCTTCATTATATTCAAAAAGTGGAAAATCAGTTATCCAACAGAAACGCAATTCATCTTTTGGTATAATCTGTAATGTTTCCGCCAATGCATTGCGTAGGCGGCCAAGTACTTCCCAGGTACGCTTATAGGGCCCTGCTACCAAAAAAAGTACAGAACCGGGTTTGAAATTAGGAAATATGGCTTGCATACGTATATAAAAATCCGCAGGCAAAAACTTTGATACTGGCGAATCAATCTCTTGCTCAGACTTGCAATTGATCCATAATAATCCTTTGGCCCCTAATTTTTGTGCACGTTCAACCCAGCGGTTCAGTTCAGTATGTGAAAATGTATGGTCAGGTACGCATATGCCACCAATCTTACCTTCTTTGGCAATAACATCACGCAAAAAGCTAAGTTGTGTATCAGCAAATACACGAGTGCAATCACCAATGGGTAAATCATATCGTAAATCTGGTTTGTCACTGCCATATAATGCAAAGGCTGTATCATAATTCATATGCTCAATAGGTATGCTTATCTCTATGCCAAGTACTTGATGTAATACCTGTGCAATCATTCGTTCAATGATATCTTGAATGTCACGTTCTTGTACAAAAGACATTTCCAGATCAAGTTGGGTAAATTCTGGTTGACGATCAGCGCGTAAATCTTCATCTCTAAAGCAACGTGCAACTTGAAAATATCGTTCTATGCCACTTGCCATAAGTAATTGTTTATAGAGTTGTGGCGATTGAGGTAAGGCGTAAAATGAGCCTTGGTGCATACGGGAAGGTACCAAAAACTCACGCGCACCTTCGGGAGTATTTTTAGTCAAAATAGGTGTTTCAATTTCCAGAAAATGTTCTTTATTCAAAAATGAACGCATAGCAAAAATAAGTTTGCTTCGCAGTGCTAATTTTTGATACATCTCAGGCCTGCGCAAATCTAAATAGCGGTAGGTAAGACGCAGTTCTTCGTCCACATTATCTGCTTCATCAAGCATAAAGGGTACATTTTTTGCTTTATTTAACACCGTAAGGGTGTGTACATTGAGCTCATAAGCTCCTGTAGCCATAGTAAGATTTACCGTTTCTGCTGAACGTTGTATTACGGTGCCTGTCACTGCAATAACATATTCAGAACGCAGTGAATGGGCTTGAGTGTGCGCTTGGGCAGAATATTCAGGATTAAATACGAGCTGCATCATGCCAGTGCGGTCGCGAAGATCAACAAAAATAAGATTGCCGTGATCCCGTCGTCTATGTACCCAACCAGCCAATACTATTTCAGTACCAGAATAATCTTTACTTACTTCTCCACATCCACAGGAACGTTCCAACATGTGCATCCCTTATACCAAACTAATGAAAAAAATGCCTATAAGAATCACTTTATATAGTAAGTTTATCAGATATATTAAGAGAAACTAGATTTACTAATAAATAACAAAGCTATTTTGTGGCGATATACTAATTGTATTAATTACCACTAAAATCTTTATCCATACCATACTAAATATATGATCAGATATACAGATTTCTTTTTTGCTGCTTTCTCAAGCCAAAGCTCTGAAAGTATGCATACATTTAATTTACCGGAGAATGTTTTTTCTGGTTTTTCGTCAATCTTTTATTACTTTATACTGCAGCTACTTTTCTTGCAAATTCAAACTAAACGGTATTGAATCTGTAAAATGCTGCCTGCGCAAAAGTGTTTAGATATGCATTTGAATGCCAATGATGAATTTATTGCCATGTTTTTCAACACCAGAAGCACAAGAAAAATTGCTCCAGGATCTAAAAAAGGAAAATAGCTCCTATAGCAGGATTCGAGAGAGTGGTCCAGTTGCAAAAAAATAAAATAAATGGTTCGCTGACATATAAAAGGAGAAGGATATGGCAGCGGCATACGGAAAAGATTTGAGAGAAAAAGTACTTGAAGCATCAGACAAAGGCATACAATCAGATGTAGAATTAGCAAAAATGCTGAATATAAGCGATAGGTCTATATGAGGTGGACCCAAAACGGTACACAGTTTTAGGGGTAGTTTATAGACATAAAAACAACTACCAAGTTGAGAGATATTTCAATTCCCTTTCAGTATACATTGGGTTACCATTCAAATCAAAATGTTTTCTTTCTAAATTAAAATGAACCTCACTGGGAGTCTTG
>DASZEX010000105.1:0-3984 GCA_035940365.1 Candidatus Babeliales bacterium
TGATATGTTCCAAGCCAACTGAACCTTCGGCAACTATTTCTCTACCTCTTTTTATGTAACGATCATCAACAAATTTTGAAAGTTCTTCCATGGTAATATACATATGACTCTTATCTTTTTATATATGATTATTCACGTAATTTAATCGGGATTATTTAATGGTAGTTAAACTTATCAAGCTGATATTTTAATATAATATACTGATACTTGTCAAAATCCAAGTAATCTTGTACTACCCGATCAAAAATCCCACCAATTCTGTTTCTGTGTAGCAAAGATGTCCAGCATATCTAGCATATTTCTTATTCTTCTAGCAACGCAAACTCCACAGCAGCTTTACATTGCAATTCAACAGGGTTGATAATTGGAAGCGGTGAGGTGGTGCTATCAACTAAAAGCGGAAATTCGGTGCATCCAAGAATAACTGCATCAGACTGATGATGTGCATCAATAATATTTTTAAAGTAATCGCGTGATTCTTGCGTTACTATATTATGAATCAGTTCTGTGGACAGTATACGTTGCATAGCATCGCGTTCGACTCGATTGGGAATTACGACATTAACACCATAATCTTCTACTATTTGTGCAAAGGATCCATCTTCCATCGTTGATTTGGTGGCCAGTAATAGAACATTCTTATACCCTTGCTTTTTGGCATATTGGGCTACCAGTTCAACAGCATGAAATACTGGCATCTCTTTTTCTGGGTATAAATCATATTTAACCATATCATAATATTTGTGCAAACTATTACAACAGATGATAATACAATCCGGATCCATACACATAAGATCAATCAATTCCGCGTGAAGAATATCGGCTATTGTATTGGGATTTTTGCCATAGTTGCTCACAATATCATGATAGCCGATACTTTTGAGGATAATTTTTGCACTATGATAGCCACCAAGCCGTTCATTCACTAGTTGATTTAACAAGGTGTAATAGCCAATAGTTGAAGACCAACCTGTACCACCCAAAAGACCAATTGTTTTCACCGTATACCCCCATAAACATGTATAATGGTATCGCTTGCTTAAAATCACTTGCCTGACCAGCAGTCAATATAAATTTTATAGGAAGCCCTAATACATCGTACATCATATGGGTTTTAGTTGTCAAACTCCTCTGGAACGCCCCAGAGCCTGATCTTTTTTTTAAAAGTGGCAGCCTGTTGATGTGCTTTTACAAGTGCAATGTCTATCATGAGATATTCATTATCACGATCTTTAATCAGATGCTTAAAAATCTTTTCCCATATCCCTTTTTTTGCCCAACGAGTAAATCGTTTATATACAGATTTATATTTTCCATAGCGATCTTCTGGCATATCACACCAATGAGCTCCAGATCTCAAAATCCATAGAACTCCATCAATAAAAAGCCGATTATCTACTGCATTTCTACCGCTATCACCAGGTTTACCTGGCAACAAATCTTTAATCTTATTCCATTGCTCAGTCGATAATTCATATCGTGCTCTACCACGTTTTTTTATCATCAATATTCCTCAAAATTGCTGCCTTGAGAATTCATTATATCAAATTATTGAATGTTGATATTGCCTAGAATTGTATGGCTTGGAATTTGAGTCCCCTCGTTGACGCATTCAGGAACAACAATATCGAGTTTAATATTAGCTTGCACATTATTAAAAGATCATCCAAATGCAGGCCCATGGGCAAGAGAACTATTAAAAGACTTAGAAATAAAAGAAAATGCAGAAGCTTTATTGCAAATGTATGACAATAGAGACTTTAAATACAAAGAAACTGTTACTGGTAATGCACAAAGAGCAACTGATATAATAGAACGATGCCATAAAAATTTGGATATGCTTGAAAACTATCGAGGTGACTATTATGGCAAACATAAAAGCGTTGCTATTCCTGATCAACGACCAACTACCACTGCATGCCCTGGCAGTGCACTTCCACAAGAAAAACCTGCCGGGTGTGGAGATACAAATGTACAACCATTAGATAAACCAAATGGATGCGGTGATACAGTAATAAAACCAATTGAAACACCTGGTTGTGGTGATGTAGAAATAAAGCCTCCTCTTATATTTATAACACCTGCGGAACTTGACCAAAAACCGCTGTATGAAACACAGTCAGTAGAAGAAGCAAAAGATGATATATTAAAAAAGTTGCCTAATCTGCGACCCTTTGGTAAAGATAATAGCGAATTAAAACAATACATATCTGACACAACATATGAAGATGCATTAAAAATTGTAAAAGAAAACACATCACCGAATAGTATAAAAGGGATAATAACAAAAGATGGGCCACTTACTGTTTTTGAATATGATAATGAGGATAAAATAATAGTAAGAAAATTTAGTTCTGGAATAGAAGCAAAAAAAATTGATGGCCTTCCAACTATAGAAGTACAAAGAAAAAAAATTAGGTCTGGTTAACCTGCATCTCTAGTTTTTTAGTCTAGAGATGCAATCTATAAAAAAAACCTTCTAGTTGGCAGTATTTACTGTGCAAGAACCTATTACCACTAATACATTCATTGACCTATTTGCAATATACTCAATGCAAATCGTTTTTGTATAATACCATTATTATCTACCATACCAACAAACATACTATATGGCCGATCCCATATAATATCTTCTTTGCCGATTGCATAATAAATAACGCGCTTGGCACTATCTGGCACGTGTGTCGGATCATCAATAATACCGCTTTCAGTATCAATAGCTATAGCAAGAACTTTATATAATGTGCCTTTATAATGCTTATATACTTGGCCTACTTTAATTTCTTGGCATACTTCATTATTACTGCACATAGCTATTGATATACTTTTGCCTATAAAAGCGCTTTTATCTTATTAATAAAATAATTAACATCCAAAATAGCATCGCGCGGATTAACTGCTACAATATGGCCACTTGCAAGTAATTTTTTTGTATCTTCCAACTCTCCATTGGGTTTTAGGGGACAAATGATTTGCTTGTCTGGATCTTGTGCATTATCATCAAAAAAAATTGATAGCGTATCAGGATCATCTAGATGTATAGGAAAAGGCTTACCACCAACTACTTGAAAATCATGCGCTTTCCAACATATATAATCATCACGTATAGCATAATGGCACAAAGACTGATTAGTAACCATACGCAATAGTGCTATTCGTGGTATAGATTGCGTGAGATCTGCTTCTTGGTTTGCAAATCGCAAGCTACTATTTTTCTGAATTGTTGATACCACAGCGGGTAAATCGGTACCAAATGTTCGCAGATACACAGCATATCTATTGGGATATTGCGTAGCAAGCCATTGCATTGTTTGATAAAATGAAGGAAAGATTCCTGTTGGACTATTTTGTAATACATGCATCATAGCTGCTTTTTCTTGCTCATATAAAGCATATTGTTCCGGATATTGTTGTTTCACCTGCACAGGAAATTGTTTAAGTCGTTGCGTTCTTTTATGTTTAAACACATCATCAGTTCGAGCAAGAAAAGGACATTCCTGCGAAATCTGATCAGTTACATATGCATAATATGATTGCGAGTTATTGCCATTCCACGGCGCTATCATGCATTCAGCTAAAATACCATTAACCGTAGTTTCTACATCTTTTGCTTGTACTGCATCAGTTGCAATAATGGTTTTATTGATATCAAAATGTACGCGTAATTGCTTTGGTTGGATACTATCACATGCATGTATATGTGAAACTAATAATAACACATATAACAATAGATTTCTTTCATACATACTTCTTACCTTTTTTTTAAAAAAACTTAAACTTTTGTTGTCATTATAGTTTAACAATATTAATCTGTATAGCTATCTATGCTATAATATGTAATATAATAACGCGAGTTCGATTTTAAACAAAACCTTCGATAGGGATTCCAGATCGTGCAATTGAAGGTTTGGTAGGTCTGAAAAAATATGCGATAAGAGTAGATAAAACATGGCAAAGAAAATTGGCGGGGCTGCGGTGTCGGGT
>DASZEX010000106.1:0-6905 GCA_035940365.1 Candidatus Babeliales bacterium
ACCCGACACCGCAGCCCCGCCAATTTTCTTTGCCATGTTTTATCTACTCTTATCGCATATTTTTTCAGACCTACCAAACCTTCAATTGCACGATCTGGAATCCCTATCGAAGGTTTTGTTTAAAATCGAACTCGCGTTAAAATAATATTATTAAAAAAAGATGAATCTTTTATATGTAATATGCCTGTTTTCTCATTTTTTATGGTAACTTTATCTATAAACTGTGGGTCAGACATATATAAATAAATCTTTTTATCTGGTTTTTGATGATCAGTAATAACAATAATTGCAGTATATGTATCTTTTCCTTTTTCAAACATAAGTGCAATAGTACGGTCTATAGGATTATCTGCTGTATATAATTGAATAAATCCTAAAATACTCATTAAAACAATAATGGTAATATGTATTTTCATATTTATTATCCTCTTTCAGCAGTAGATTTAATTTGAATATAACAAATAGAGCAAGAATAAATCAAATATTTTTTATATTAGTATAATTTTTTATTGTGATCGGGGATGTTTTTGGTCATAGATAGAACGTAATGTTGCGGTTTCTACATGGGTATATATAGGATATTATGAGACTTTTATTTTCATATCAGATTTACCTATTGACGAAGTACTATTATTTGGTACTATGTTAGTAATTAAATAAGGGCGTGCATGAATAAAAAGCAACGCAAAACATTGGGACTTATTTTCAAAGTTCCGGTACCTTCTGATGTAGGCCTCATCCAAAAAATATTACTGATAAAGGTGCGCTTGTATCAGTGCGTAAATTCTTAATAAATGCAGGAATACAACATGATGCGATATAAGGGATATATAGGTGATGTTACTTATGATGCTGATGCCAAACTATTTCATGGCGAAGTTATTGGTTTGAAGGATATAATAACCTTCCAAGGTACTACCGTAGAAGAACTTGAAAAAGCATTTCATGATTCTATTGACGATTATGTAATATGGTGCAAAGAACGGGGCGAAAAACCAGAAAAAACATTCTCTGGTAAATTAAATTTACGTATGTCTCCAGATCTTCATGCACATTTGGCCCTAGAAGCAGCAAAAAGAAACATGAGCCTCAATGATTTTATAAATGAAAAGCTTGCTAAGTAAATAGGCCTAGCGAATAAAAAAAGTTCAAAATAGATTTAGTGCGTGTACATTAATATACTATTACTTGCCAAAAAATGATTTCAAAGTATCAATCCATGTCCATTGCGGTAATTCATTCTTGGACGCCTTCATATGTTCATTAAGGGCTAAGGTATACAAATTCTCCTGCCATGTTCCTGGCACAACGGGCAAAGATTTTGTTTGCCATAATAATCTACCTGTTGGAACTTGTTTATATCCTCCTAAACTAGTTTCCCAAAAAGAAAGCTCTACATATTTCATTTCTGGTTCTTCAGTAAAATACGTATCGGGAATATTTTGTATAATAGCTTTAGCTTGTGGGAAAAAAGTTGGGTCTTTGACTTCAGTAAGACTAGGAAGCGGATGGTATGCGGATAATGTAACTTTCCCTGTTTTATACCCTGAAACGTATGTACCTTCAATAAACTGCTTGTATCCAAGTTTAATAGTAATGAAAGTAATATCATTATTTGTTTTTTCTATTGAAATAAACATATGGTCTATTGGTTCAGGTATGTTTGGCTCATTAACTGCTGACCAAAATTCCTCTTGTTCTTCTGGGGATAAACTATTAACATGTTGCTCAATAGCTTGCGCGGCTTGCGCCAACTCTTGTTCCTCTTCTGCCGCTTGTTGTTGCAATTCGATTTGTTCTTCCGGCAAGAGAGGCTGTATAATATCAGATGCATATAAACTACGTATAGTGCATACTATAATAGCTAAGCTTAATCCATGCAATAATTTTATATTATTCATTTGACCTTACCTTATTTTTTATATAAATATGTAATTTGAATATAACAAATAAAAGAAGAATAAATCAAATATTTTTTATATTAGTATAATTATTTATTGTGATCGGGGATGTTTTTTGTCATAGATAGAACGCAATGTTGCGGTTTCTACATGCGTATATATTTGTACGGTCGACAGTTTTTCATGACCAAGCAATAATTGGAGTGAGCGTAAATCTGCACCAGCATCTAGCATATGAGTTGCTAATGAATGGCGTAATTGATGCGGCGATACTGCTCGGGTAATACCTGCAGCTACACATAAGCGTTTGATAATTGCCCAGACTGTTTGGCGGGTTAATGGTTTAATGGTTTTTTGCTGTATATGCGGAAATAAATAATCTTGTTTGTCAGATATAGAAATAGTATCACGCTTAAGTAAAACAGGATATACTTCAGTTATATACTCTTTCAAGAGGCTCAGTAATTGCCCGGGCAATGGAATAAGCCGTTGCTTGCTTCCCTTACCTTTGCCGATACGCAATACGCCAACATCATACTGAATATCAGAAATAGTAAGTGCAACCAATTCACTGACTCGCATGCCAGAACCATACAGTAGATGCAGTATAACTTCATTTCGTTTTCCTGTAATTGATGTATCCTGGTGCGCCACTTCACATAATCTGCTAATTTCTTCCGGTGAAAGATAATGGGGTAATAGTTGCTCTTGCTTGGGCATCAATAAATCTTGTGCAATATTTGGTATAGCATGGTGTTTATGCAAATAACGGTACAATGCTTTAATTGCAGCAATTTTGCGCGCACGGGTTGATGCACGCAGTTGGTCAGCACATAATACTGCAATAAACTCTTTTAAATGGGTGACGGTAGTTTGATTAAATAATAATGCTCGTTCATCTAAAAAATGAACTAATTGTGCAATATCTTTTTTGTATGCTTGAACGGTATTATATGATACCTGTTGCTCTGATAATAAATATGCTTCAAATCGTATTACATATGCTTGGTTATTCATATACATCAGTTACATGATAATGGCTGTTTAATCTAGTCTATTTTGTTACTAGATTAACGTAGTATTAGGTACTATGTATATATTTAGATAGTTTTTTATTCATGTTCACCAAAAAACATTGATTTGCCATTGTTTTATTTTGATTTAAACCTTGATAATATAGTAACTTATTAATTGTATCACGCTGCTGTTCAGATATATTTGGACCTCCATTATGTAATATACGATGTAAAAAAGAAATTTTATCTTCTTCTTGCGCATAGGTATACATTAATCCAGTGCTGCTTATGTGTGCTAACTGATGTTCTAATATGTCCACTTGTGTTGGTATAGAAGCAACAGACTCATAGGTAAATAGTGGTATACGTACTTTATTTGAAGGTGATACATACATAGCAGACATTGATATAGATACACATAGTGAAATAATAGCTATTTTGATCATATTTTTTTTATTATATAAAAATGTAAATATATATTAATATGAGCGCGCAATCAGCACATCTTGCTTACTTGGTTTTTCGCAATAAAAACAATGTGATTGTGTTTTTTCTTGCACGAGGCAACGCGTTGATGCTTTATATACTTTCAACTGCTCTTCGCAGGCAATATCTTGGCACCAGCCTGTTTGATATAATCCCGGTTGTGTATCAAGAAGTGGCCCAAATTCCGCTAATTTTTGTGCTTTATACCACATTGCATGCAAACGTTCTTGTGCACGTTGAAACATCATAGTTTGTATATGCATCAAATGTGATGGAATAACGGTGACTATTTGATTTAGCGGTATTGTTTGTTTTGGGTTGCCTAATCGGTCAGCAATAATACATACCTGTGCCTGCAAGTCACGCATACCAATTTCAATACGTACTGGCACACCCTTTAGTTCCCAATTATAAAATTTTGCACCAGGCGTTTGATGAGTATCGCTATCAATATACGATCGTATACCTATATTTTGTAATTGTACGTATATAGCATTGGCTGCTTGCAATAACTCATCTGCATTTGTTTGCTTGGTGAATATAGGAATAATAACTACCTGAATAGGTGCTATTTTTGGCGGTAATATTAATCCTTTTTGATCACCATGAACCATAACTAATGCACCAACTAAACGGGTTGTGGTTCCCCAACTGGTCAAATAGGGATAGGCCATAGTGCCTTGTTGGTCTTGAAATTTCATATCAAATGCATGAGCAAAACTTTGTGATAATAAATGAGAAGTCCCCATTTGCAGGGCTTTGCCATCTTGCATTAAGGTTTCAAAGGTATAGGTTTGTACTGCGCCAGGAAACTTTTCGGTTTCTGATTTAAGTCCTGTTATTACTGGAATAGCAAGCCAGTTATGAGCCAAATCAACATATTCAGCAAGCATCATCTGTACTTCATCAGATGCTTCTTGCAAGGTAGCATGGGCAGTATGGCCCTCCTGCCAAAAAAATTCAGTAGTACGCAAAAATGCACGTGGCCGCATTTCCCAGCGCACCACATTAGCCCATTGATTAATTTTAAGTGGTAAATCCCGCCAGGAATGTATCCATTTGGCAAACATATAATGAATAATAGTTTCAGAGGTTGGCCGCACAACCAAAGGTTCTTCCAGCTCTTTGCCCCCTGCATGAGTGACAATAGCAAGCTCAGGCGCAAACCCTTCTACGTGTTGCGCTTCTTTTTTGATAAATGATTCAGGAATAAATAAAGGGAACAAGGCATTTTGGTGGCCTGTTTCTTTTATACGTTGATCTAATCTTCTTTGTATTTGTTCCCATAATGCGCACCCATAGGGCCTGATAATAAAAGAACCACGCACGGGTGAATGATCAGCAAGCTGGGCATGATAAATAACATCTTGATACCATTGGGCAAAATCTTTTTTGATATCTGCAAGTGTGGCCATACATAACCTATTATGTTGAAAAATATCAATTATTACTTAAATGTACTGAAATGCACAAAAAAGTACAGTTAGTTCCATCCAAGTTGGTCAGTAGTAGGCCTCCAAAATTGCCACGGGTATCGCCGATGCCAGGAAGAATCACTCCAGCCGCCTCGGTTCTTGCCAGTCTTGATATCATAATATATATAAAAAAGCCCGGCACCTGCAAGACTCAAGCCACCAAGTATTGGCTTCCAATATGATTTAGCAAAATTTCTCCATGAAAACTGTGGTATAGTAATAGTTAACCCAGGAAATTTTTTCTGCATTAAATTTTTTATTGCGTCATACGATTGACTTTTTATATTTGAAGATAGCACTATTTCTTTCTCTTTGCTATAATTACCAGGGTTAAATTCATTGGCAAAATGTTCAAATTCTTCTTTATTTAATGGAGCTTTCAACATTACGGCATCTAATTTGGATTCTTTTCCCTTCGTTGCTGAACCCAAAGATAAATTGCCTGTGGATTGTTGCATATCAAAATAAATTTTCCCCACGGCAACAGTATATCGCTTGTTATCATATTGTACGATAATGCCGTTACTCCAATTAAATGTTGCCTGAAATAGTTGATTCTGATTTGTATATTCAACAGTAAAGAATACTGCATCTACATTTGTACAACCTATAATTAAACTTATTAATACCATATAAAAAAGATTTTTCATAATGTATCCTATATTATTTAGCATGATAATATTTATAATAGGCATATCCTAACCCTGCAGCACTGACAAGTCCCAGACCACTAATTATTGGCTTCCAATATAACTTTGCCCAGTCAGTCCAGGAAAGACTAATTTTGCTTCCAGGAAATTTGTCATATATTAATGATTCTACTGCTTTATAGCACCGACCATTTATGCCACAAACCCGATCTTCAGTTTTTATGCGTCGGGTTGAGGGGTTTAGTATTTCTGAACTAAGTTCTTGTGCAAAATTTTGAAATTGGCCAGAAGAAATATCTGCCTCTAATTTAGGAATTCTTCTATCTATAGGATATAAATCAATGATGCCTAATCCTCGAGTAAAATTATAATTAATTTCTCCTTTATCAATCAAATATTTGTTGTTTTGATATTGCAATGTAATATTATTTTTCCATGAAAAATCTGCTTTAAATAATGGAGTAACACTGGCTGGAGTACCTGGGGTAATATCAGACTTTTTTTCGTAACTAATACGAAAAAAATCAACCTGCATAGTATATGAGGATGATGATATTAAACTCGCAAATAAAACAATAGCTTTATTTTGCATAAATAACCCCTTATTAATAATATTTGTAAAAATGCAAAAATCTCATACAATAGCCATAACATCGGATATTTTCAATATAAGAATATCATATAGCTATGAAATAAAGCAATAATAATCTTACTAATCGTTAAATTTTTTACAAATAAGATATAAAACAATACATTACTTAGTATGGGAATATCTATAATATGCATACCCTAACCCTGCAGCACTGACAAGCCCAAGACCACCAAGTATTGGCTTCCAATATGATTTTAACCTGTCTTGCCATGGAAGTATGATTTGGCTACCGGGCAAACTTAGAAGTATTAAATTTTCTATTGCTTTATAGCGTTTATCCTCTATATCTGAGATAGAAATTTTATTCCTGAATAGATAAACATCACTTTTAATAATTTCTGGATCAAATATCTTAGCAAATTCATTAAAGGAATCTGGATTAAGTTGCTCTTCAAATACAGGCTTTGCAGGGAATATAGAATAAAGAGAGAATTTGCCAAATGAGTACTGCATACTAAATCCAATATCTACCATTTTAATAGGATATCTTTTCTCCCTATATTGTAATGTAATAGGATTTTTCCATCTAAATGTGCCTCCAAATATGCGATCTGCAGTCACTGAATAAGTACCTTCAAAAAAAACTGCATTGAGCCCATTAGATATAACCAAACTAAGCAATAATAAATAATATTTAATATTTTTCATAATAAACCTATAACCCCTATAAACTTTTCTGCTAATTGTTCTAATATAATTATAACAACTAATAATAAAATAATTCA
>DASZEX010000107.1:0-5240 GCA_035940365.1 Candidatus Babeliales bacterium
TTTCCATATGCCTCCTCTAATTCGTAAGATTGTTTTATTACTAAATCCAACCTTATCCGATTTTTGGAGGCTCTTTCTATACCTTCCGACACGACATTTCTAATGTGTCTCTAATACGACATTATCACAGTGTCGTGACACCTCCATCTTAACTCATTTGACAATCTGAAATATATCTATATACTAATAAGTAGAATAGATAACAATTATAGGAGGATAACTATATGAATATTAAATTTTTTACAATAAGGACCAAAAAGAAGAATCTACTACCCATCGCTATACTATTAAGCACTTTCTCAATAACATACCCAATACAGGATAAGCCTAAAGGTAATCCTACTGAAAAACTGTGTAAAATGCCTTCTGAAGAAGTTTTGCGTAAGAGAATTTGTCCCGGTAGAGAACATTTTTGTGAAAAAGTTTCTTTGTGCAAAGATTTGGCTGACCAAGAACGATACCCCCTTGGCATTGCAATGGCCGTAGAACTTGCTATTGCTGATTATGAAACAAATTTGCGCAAAGTATATCCAGGTTATTCCGATAAGCAAAAAGAAGATGTACAGAGTAATGCAGGCTTTGTGATCCGCAGCATGCACATTTTTGACAAAGAAAAGATTATAAAGGATATTGTCAAAGTTTCTTCTTGCAATTGTAATGCAATACAAGAACTTATTGATACAGGAATGCTCAAGTAAGATAATAAGTAAAGATATCAAAACCTCAGGTTTGTCCCTGGGGTTTGTTTCTCTGAGATTTACGCACTTACATTAATATTGTCATAATTTGACAATTTGAAATATATCTATATACTAAATATATACTAAATAAGTAGAATAGATAACAATTATAGGAAGATAACTATATGAATATTAAATACATAATATCAATAGGTAGTTCATTACTACTAAATTTAGGTATTACTATACAAGCACAGGATACACCAACAGAGAAAGTTACAACATTTAATCAACTTGCTGAAATACTCAAAAAAAATATAAACAAAAGATGGGCTATTGAAAAGCAAATAGAAAAAAACAAACAAGAACAAAACCAATTAATATCTAAGTATAACCAAATAATCCACAATAAATTATCTACTATGTCAGATGATAATATTGTAGCAGTAGTAAAATCACAGCTACCAGAACATAGAGACATCGACCAACAAATAGTTGATAAACATAAACAATATACAGAACTACAAGATTCATATAAACAAATGATTCAAAGCAATCAATCCATCATTGCAGAAAAAATAGACATTGATTGTAATAAATATCTAGATAGATACAAGAAATCAGATGGATGGCTGAGTCCAGATTTTGCCACCCAGAATCAGATGTTGGATAAATTAAGGGCTTGTAGTGCTCTAAGTAGAGCAGTAGATTGGTCAGGAAAGCAAGAAGATGTACAAAAAATCGTTAACTTTAAAGAAAAAGTTTCTTCAATTGATAGTTACGATTGGTCTCTAACACATAATCGCCTTACAGAATTACAAGACTAACTAAAAAATGCAAAAAGAAAGAGGCATTTACGCCTCTTCCTTTTTGTAAAAATCTTTCAATAAAAAAATCTATTTATTTCTTGCCATAGTAATTATACCAATAATAAAGACCTCCGAGCGTCAACCCTGTGCCTACCACTGCAGTACCAAGTATTTTCTTTTGCGCAAACCAATTCTTCCATGACTGCCAAGAATTTTTCATTGACTGTACATATGGTGCATACCAAGAAGATTGCATCGATTTATTACTTGGAAATGGTAGATGAACTTCAATACGAACTTCTGCAAATAACATTGTTTTTTTTAATAATGCGGTAAGGTCTGCATATAATAACCAGGCATATGAATTTTTTGCAATGTCGGGTATAGTATAAGTCAATTCTGCTTCTGAATACACTGGACTTACTTCTTCTAAAACTTTGTTAATTCGATTTTTAATCTTATCCAGCTTATCTAGATCTTCTTCTTTATCCAAATTACGTTCCAAATTTATCTTTGTCCCTACTTTAAATGTCATTTGTTTTTGATTAAAATTTAGGGTTACTTCATATGCTTGCAACTCTATAACACCACCTGGCTTTCCCCAATATGTAGCTACATTTGTAGTACCAGAAATAGTAATATGAGGAATGTCTGGCTGCTCTTCTTTTATACTTATATTCATTACTATGCCATAACATGATAGGCTAGCAGCCAATAGCATATACACGTTTATTTTTATTATAGTACATGCTTTCATCGAAAAATCCTTGTTATATCTATCGCTGTTTTGGTTTATACCCTTTTGCATAGCGCGGACGTTCTTCTATACTCACTTCGCCTTCGCCATTCTTTTTGGTAAATGTCACTTGCACAACACCATCAAGCTTGAGATTATTGAGATTTACCATTAATCTTGCTGGACCCTGATTTTTGCAATAATCAGACGTAGGACAATAATATATACTTAATGCTGATATTTCTTTGAGGCTTAGGTGATCTTTATAGGTTTGATTTGGCGCAACAGAAATAAGCTGGCCATCTTCATAAAATTGAATTTGTATATAATCATCAATAGTATTTTTTAGATAAAAATTAGCATCTGCTACATAGCTGGTACTACCAGAAGATATTGATGATGATAGATCTGAGGCTTGTATAGGTATATTTACCAATGACAATGCTATAATGCCCACATCAAACAGTAGCCATTTAATCGTATGTATATATTTCATATAAATATACTCCTTATTATAATACAGTGCTTCCATTGTTTATATTACTATTATTAAATAATATGTTGCAATAGATTACATATTTTTCGCAAAAACTCTTATATAAGCAGACTTATTTCTTTTTTAAATATATACTATGTGCTATAGTATATTTAACTTATTACCTTACAAAAAAATGAATAAAAATACTGTGACACATCAATTTCATCATATGGGAATACCAACGACTATACCACGTGAAGGCGAACGGTACAGCTCTACCTTCAAAATGTGGACATCAGATGGAGAAAATCAAACTATCCGCATTCAATATCACCGCTTTGCTGAGGATAGCCCTTTGCATCCGCTAATCAAAACAATGACTCATATAGCATTCAAGGTACATAATATTGATGCAGCAATTGAAGGTAAAAAAATTTTATTGGAACCTTATTTTCCTTTTGCAAGATATAAAGTAGCAATAGTAGAAATTGATGGTGCTCCTATTGAATTTATTGAAACAGATCTCACCGAAGAAGAAATTTGGAATAGTCCCAAAACAAACTCCTACATGTATCCCGAAAAATAATTATACAAACAAAAGGCCAATTGTTATTTACAGTTGGCCTTAATATTCTTATTTATAGTACTATTTTTCTTCAGCTTCTTCTAAATCTATAACATCAT
This sequence comes from Candidatus Babeliales bacterium, assembly GCA_035940365.1. Taxonomy (GTDB): domain Bacteria; phylum Babelota; class Babeliae; order Babelales; family Vermiphilaceae; genus DASZEX01. The sequence continues at coordinate 3,388 of DASZEX010000107.1, forward strand.
CTTCTAATTCAGTATATTTTTTCTTATATTCTTTATCTAATTTTAAAAATAATCTGGCTCCATTTTTATCAGTAATAGTACCAATACGCGTCCATTCTTTGCGAGCTTCTTCAGCGGTTATATTTTTAATATTTTTTGCTAAATTATCAATATCTTTTTCAAGATTTGCTACTTCTGATGTTCCTTTTGACGCCGATGATACTGTTGGTTTAGTAAACCCCTGTGACCTTGGCCTATTAGATTCTTTAATACTAAAAACCTCTTCTCCAGAACTTTTTACTATTTGCTGCTTTATATCACTCGTTTTAATATTATTGCGTAGACTATATTTTTCAGACCAATCCCCCTTTTGTGGTTCAAGTACACCTTTACCATTTTGTATGTTAAATACTAAATATAATGTTGTATTTTCAGATATATTATTAAATCTCGCTTCTAATATATCTTTATCTTTACAATTGGGTACAGAACAGTATTGTATTTTAATTACTATATTTTCCATTAAAGACATTGCAAGATATGCTGGTATACTTTTATCCGGTCCAACATCCATAAAAGGAAAATTGGCAATCTTAACCTGGATTGTTGCATCTGTTTTATTCTTTATATGTACTTTAGGTGCTGCATTAGGTTCTTCTGATGATACTGTCGGTTTAGTAAACCCCTGCGACCTTGGCCTATTAGTACTAGAAGTCGCTTCTCCAGAACTTTTTACTATTTGCTGCCGTATTTCACTCGCTTTAATATTTTTACTTAAACTATATCCTTCAGTAGATTTACCAAACCAATCCCCCTTTTGTGGTTCAAGTACACCTTTGCCATTTTTTATATCAAATTTTACATATAAAGTAGTATCTGGCTCAACCTGATCAAAAGTTACTTGTAATTGATCTTTATTATTGCCACAATTTTTTTGCGGACAATAATATATATTCAGTACTGATATATCAGATACATTTGTATCATCAGATAAGGCATTGTCGGCTGCAATATTTTTTAATGGACCATTATTAATCTGAACTTGTATAGTTTCTTTTGATTTATTCTTTATATGTACTTTAGGTGCTGCATAAAGACTTGCTGATACTAGTATAGCTATACTATGCACTATAACTTTATACTGATTCTTCATTATTATATTCCTTTTAATTAATCATTACGTGGAGTAAATACTTTTGCTCCTTCTATTACTTGTTCATTTGCTGTAGCTAAAATTTGCAGAACTTCTTTTGCAAGTTCTCGTTTATCCATATTTCTATCAGGATGCCATTTTAGGGCTAATTTTCTATATTTAACTTTTAGATCACTTTTTGGTGTTGCTGGACTTGCATCAAGAACTTTAAACCAAATATCTTTCGGATATAGATCATATTGATTAAAATAAGAGGCTGGAACTTTTGCTTTTCTTAATTTATTTGCTTCAGGGAATTGACTCCAAGCTTCTGCTTGTATGTCAGGTTCGGGGGTTGGCTTATTAGGTTCTTCTGATGATACTGTCGGTTTAGTAAACCCCTGTGACCTTGGCCTATTAGTACTAGAAGTCGCTTCTCCAGAACTTTTTACTATTTGCTGCTTTATCACTTTAATATTTTTGCGTAGACTATATCCTTCAGTAGACTTACCAGACCAATCCCCCTTTTGTGGTTCAAGTACACCTTTGCCATTTTTTATATCAAATTTTACATATAAAGTAGTATCTGGCTCAACCTGATCAAAAGTAACTTGTAATTGATCTTTATTATTGCCACAATTTTTTTGCGGACAATAATATATATTCAGTACTGATATATCAGATACATTTGTATCATCAGATAAGGCATTGTCGGCTGCAATATTTTTTAATGGACCATTAT
>DASZEX010000108.1:0-11445 GCA_035940365.1 Candidatus Babeliales bacterium
ATACCCGACACCGCAGCCCCGCCAATTTTCTTTGCCATGTTTTATCTACTCTTATCGCATATTTTTTCAGACCTACCAAACCTTCAATTGCACGATCTGGAATCCCTATCGAAGGTTTTGTTTAAAATCGAACTCGCGTTACTTTATGGATGTATAGTTTATGCAATTCCCTTTACCCATGTTGATTTAGTCTCGGGTATAAAATTTGGTTTTTATATGGGTAGCTTTGATCCCTTGCATAAAGGGCATGAATCAATTATTCAGAGAGCCTTGGATCAGAAACTGTGTGATTATATATTAGTATTCCCAGAACCATGGCATGACCCTAGAAAGCCATTGCGTACTACGTGGCATATACGTAATGAAATGGTAAAAGAAACATATAAAAATAACCCACATGTATTAACAAGTGATACAAGCGATTTTGGATCTATTATTGCTCATTTGCAAACAATACAAAATATTACCGTTATTTCAATTATAGGATCCGATTTAGCAATGGATTATATAGAATGTCCCGAAAAGATTATTGCAAAACCACATGGTTGGCTTTTGAATATACGACAACATGATTTGCAGAATGGTTTTAAAATACCTATAAGTATAGATGAAATATTGGTTAGTGTACTGGAGGGAGAAGATTTAATAGTAACTTCTTCAACTGCTATTCGTACTGCAATTGGCGATTGTGTATCTTTGGCATTATTGCCAATTAATGAACAAGTAAGATCTATTATTCTGAAATATGATCTATATACTAAAAATGTTTTATCTTAACTCTTATTAAGTAGTTATATTTTTATGATCATCCCGTCATGTGCAATAGTTGCATTGATACCATACTGCATACCTATAGCCTGTACTTCTTTTTCTATTACTAATGGATCTGCTCTTACAATTTGAGAACCACAATGAGTAAAAATAGCATGTGGAACTTTGTATTGTGCACACCATCTAATTTGTTCAGCAATAGTAGTGTGCCCAATAGGTGTATCGTTTATATAACGTACGATGGGCCTTCTTATTGAAGCGCCATCGCCAATATATACATCTATTCCTGTCAAAGCTTTGGCAGGTTGTGCAATAGAAAAAAGGTCATGCACACAAAAAATAGTTTTGTTGCCGGCACTAATACGATATCCTGTAGCAGGTGCACGCAATGAATGTTCAACGAAGAATGGTTCAAGCACCATAGACCCAATCGTGAATGGTTTTCTGTCCTGTATGTATTCTTTTTGTCGAAATGGAAAACGATTAAGATGCTGCCAACTATCATGGGATGCATATACTGGGCAAGGTGCGCCATTGGCAAGACCACCAATATGATCATCATGCGCATGCGTAATAATAATAGCAGTTGGATTAATTTCATCTGTATGGCCAAGCCAATCAAGACCACAATCAATAGCTATACGGGTATATTTATATGAAATAACAGTCACCGTGTGGCGATTATGGAATCTACTTCTAATTTTGATGTTTCCACGGGTACCCAAAAATAAAATGTTCATACTTTTCAATATTCCTATTCCTTTTTTGAACTTTCAAATCTTTATTACTACATAAAAACTCACTTTTATGTCAATAGATAAACAAAGAATTAGGTATATACATGAGCTAATATTGGTGTAAAATTTGCATTATTGTTGATTTTCTATTTGAATATTTTGTATAGTAAATAATGACTAAACGTCCTATATGAAGGGGTTACTAATGTTGAAATATATGAAAGTATATGTATTGTTATTGGCATTATTTTGTATGGAACCGATATGGCCAATGCAGAAAGGAAGCCCTCTATCGCTTGCACAATTGGCAATAGCTGCATATGTAAAAAAGATATTAGCATCAGAGACTATGCCAACACAAGAATATATAGATAAAGTAATTCCAAAAGATTTACATCCACTTATCGCTCAAATGCTTGTAAAACCGGTAGTAGAATATATGCGAGATTGGGCATTTAGCAGGAAATTAATAACAAGAGATATGTTTAAATTGTCTGATGATACTGTATATCTCTGTTTGGTAGATAATGCTTTTAGGTTTTTAGTTATTTTGGATATGAGTGATAAGGCATATATCTTTGATATTAAAAAGTCGTTTGAAAACTTTAGAAATAACGCTGACCCACATATAATTACTACCTTTGAAAATATAAAAAATGCAGTATTGAGTGATGATGGTTCTAGATTGGCATTAGTTAATAATAACAATAATATTGATATTTATAATACAAAATTAGAATCATTTGAACATGTACATACTATAGAAGATATACCGTATACTATAGGTAATATTCTTCTTGATAAAATAGGGTTTCGCGTATATGTAGGGGGAGAAACAGAAAATACTATTTCTATATTTGATATAGCTTCCGGTTTAAAAAAAGCTGATTACTCAAATGTGCTTCAGTGGGATATAGATACAGAAGGAAAGATATTATACATATTAAAAGATGATCATAAAACAATAATAACTTTTGATATAGAAAGTAATAAGCAAATAGCACAACGAGTATTTGATAATCAAACAATTACACGTCTTGATATAACTAGGGACGGAAAAGTCTGCGCCTTATTAACGCAAGATATGGCAGGCACAAAACATATTGATATACTATCACCTGATTTGAAAACAAATAAGTCGTTTTCGGTAGTATCAGATACCAGAGCTATTTATATAAGTCCAAAAGGTTCATATATTGTACTAGATAGTATGGATACTATGCAGTTTTTGCGTACATCAGATGGTCATATATTAAATACACAAGTATATAGTAGAGTTTTTGAATTTAATCCAGATGAAACACGTGTATTATTTGAAAAATTTGATATTGATGTATTTGAATTAATTAATTTAATGCAAGATAAAGAGGTTGTTTCATACGAATATTTAAACGATGAAAATACAAAACTAAGTATTAGTTTTATTAATTATATGGATAATAATACGTTTTCGATGGTGAGTGAAGAAAATGATAGTAGGTATTTTAAGTTAATTAATTTTTTATCTGATGAAGCTTTGAAGATAATAAAAAATATTTCCATGCAGCAAGCGTGGATTTTACGTACCTTATACGAGGCTAACCAACGAAAAATAAAATATGCCATGTCTCCCGAAGTGTATGATGTTTTGATAACACTGCCTCATGAATTAAGAGATCCATTTGTGTTGGATTTTGATATTGTAGATGTGCCTCAGGAAACTAAATCTATTCAAGAACCTATTACAGAAAAAGAAAAAGAATTAGTAGAGAGACCTGATTTAAGTAAAGAGATTAGTGTATCCCAAGCAGCAAAACCAACAGTATCGCCAACGTCACAACCTTCAGAAACATTAATAAAAGTATTTGAGCCAAAACAAAAAGAATCTATGCAGTCAGCAATTGAAACCAAACCAGTAGGTTTTTTTGATACTATGCGCAATGGTATTACGAATTTATGGGGCACAATTAAAAGTTGGTGGAGATAGCATCTATGTATAAATATAATTATATTGTAAGTCTATGTATCATAGTATCTTCTCCCTTATTGCCTGTGTGGACAGTTACGGAAAATATGATTCGGACTGCAGAACATACATTAACACCACAAGAATCACAACGTATTTTGCAATATATTGCTGATAAAATTAATTATGCTAAAACTAGTAATGATATTGTATTGCAGCGCAAATTAGAAGATATTCAAGATGCATATAATAAGACACAATATACGCAGGCAATACATCAAATACGTACGCTCGGTGAAAATACCCAACAACTTCTTGATATATCTAACCTGCGTGATCAAATGATTTCTGGATATTTTCAAGAAACGCATTTGCATTTATTTGTGCGTACGGTCGCAGCGCTTGATTGGTTATTTGCACAAGATGCCGCATCACGTATAAAACAATGGCCAACACTGCAGGACAAGGCCTTGTATTTTATATCATTGGTTAATGAATTAAAAGCAATTAATGATAAAATTCCAGAAGTTTCAATAGTAGAAAGTGTTATTAATGATTTGAAAAATAGGCTGGAGGAGATACAAGCCAATGTATCATTAGATATTGTATTGCAGATCAATAAAGCATTAGTTGAGCTTGGAGAGTTATATAAATGCCGCATTAGTGACAAAAAGATTAAATGCCAAAATATATAGGAGGTATATATGAAGGGTTATCTGTTTATATTCAGCATGCTGTTGATAATGCCGAAACTGTATGCGCAATTATCTGAGCAATTTTTGAAGCTGGAGCAAGAAATAATTAAATTAAAAAAAGCAAAAGAAGAATCATGGAATATGCAAAACAAAGCAATGGACCGTATAGATGAACAATATAAGCCTAAAATTCAAGCTATACGTGAAAAAATTGATCACAATATAAAGCTGCTTGAGCAGCAATGGCCTGCAATAAAAAAAGAACTTGATCATTGTGTAACTATAGCATCATCAACAAAACCTGAAGATAAAGCACAATGCCAAATATGTGCTGAGTTAATTAACATTATGTTTAAAAATGAAAATAAGCAATTATTAGATGAGCTTCGCAATTATGTAAAACCATTGTATTCCTATCTTGTTGAAGATAAAAGTAAAGAACTTCAAGAAGAAATGCCCTATACAAAAGAAATAGCTGACAGATCAGCAAAGCGAAGTATTGATCGACAATTAAAATAGGAGAAAAATAATGAAGTATATACTATTTATTCTGTGTGTATTACCAATTAATACATTAACTGATTTTTCACCAACTATTATAAATATAAAAAAAAATATAGAACAATTGAATAAAGAAAGAACTGCATTAGACCGCCAGTGGACAGACCAGTATGATCGACTTGAAGAAAAACAACGAGCTGATTATATAATTGAAGAATTACGTAAAAAAATGATCGAAGTACAAGCGTATTGGCCTGCAATTAAAAAAGAGATTGAAAGTACATGTGCACAATTACCAGATTCATGCGAAGGTGCTGAAACTTCAGCAAACATACCGTGTTGTGCAAATCTTAAACGAATGGGCATTATATTGGAATCAATAGAAGATTATGCGCCCAATGAAGCATTATTTAATGATGTAACATCATCCTTTTATACATATATGATGCCGCTTGCAGTAAAGAAAATACAGAAAAAGGCAATTCATCAAGGGAAATCAATTTCAGAACAAGAAGCAAGAGAACAGGCAAAGAAAGAACTTGATGCACGTATATATGTATGGAGATATGTATACGAATTACTTAGTGAAAATAAATAACTAAGGATAAATATATGAAATATATAATAATCATAGTATGTACACTACTCTGTAATGAATTATATGCACAATTATCTGAAGCGTGTCTGCAGATCAAAAAAGATCTGGATGCATTGAAGCAAGAGCAAAAGACTTTATCACAATCTACTGCATCAAATAAAGGTACAGAATTTGTACGAATTCAAAAAGACATAACTGAAAAATTAACACAATTACTTACATACTGGCCAGAAATTAAACAAGAGTTAGATGTGCGTTGTATGCCTTTATATGATACATATAAACAAGTAGTGCAAAGTTGCTGCCAAGATTTGCAATGCGAGGAAAAAAGTAAAAATGCCTCAATTGAAACAAAAAAACAGTTAAAAGAATCATTGGAAGCATGCAAAACAAAAGTATTGGGTACAGAACAATATGCATTACATACTCAATGTGCTGATTTTGTGCAATTAATGTTTGAAGCAGCAATGCAAGCAATGAACAAAAAAATTGTGGACGAATTGATGCCCTATGTAAACAAATATTGGGGAAAATAAAATATGTATATCGAATTATATGAAAAAGGATGAGGTCATGCATAATAATCGTGAGCAGCAATTAATGGGAACATATTCAATAAAAAATTTTGTGCCACTTATAAGCATATTTATAGTAATTTGTGCATTTACTTTAATCAAACAGCTTGTATATGGCTTTGATATACGTGCAGCAATGTATGATTATATGGGCGCAACATTTTTGATTTTTGGTAGTTTCAAAATTATTAATATACGTGCATTTGCTGATGCCTATAGTACCTATGATAGTATTGCAAAACATATAAAATTATATGCCTATATATATCCATGGATAGAAATTATGTTAGGAATTGCCTATGTCATGCGCTATCAATTAATGCTGGTCAATAGCATTACACTTGTGCTCATGAGTATCAGTAGTATTGGTGTTATACAAGCATTATTCAAAAAACAAACCATCGCGTGTGCGTGTCTTGGTATGGTATTTACATTACCAATGACCTATGTAACATTACTTGAAAATATAAGCATGGGATTAATGGCATTATGGATGATAGTGCGCTCATAATTTTTTTTACTTGCATTATCATTAAAAAAAGATATACTATTCTTATAAGTAAGAAAAAGCATTAAATATACAAATATCATGAAAAGTTATATCTATCTTCTTGTACGTGTTATTGAAACATACAGAGAAAATAGATGTTTTTTTCTTTTTTGTCTTATCTTTCTGGTCCCTTGATAAGGGACATATACTATACTATTGGTTTTTACATTACTTAATTTTTATACAATATCTAACAAGATTTATTAAAGTTTTATTGGGATTTTATGATTTATCAGAAAAATATAGTATCTATTTTTTATAGTATATCGTTTATTATATCAATACCTTTATGTATACAGGGTATGAACCAACATGAACCAAAAAATAGATTGGAACAGTTTGGGCGCGATGTAGTTATTGGTAGTCTTACTGGTATGGGTGAAGTAACCATTAATCAACCATTAATATGCATAAAAAATACATTGCAACAAAGAAAACCATTATCAATAAACCCACATATTTTGTATCGGGGTTTTGGTGTAAATGTATCATGTATGGCACCAACCACTGCATTGCAAATAGCAACCAATAAAGCATTGGAAGAAGTTATAGTAGGTAATGATACTGGTACTATGACTATGCGTGCATTTACAGCTGGTATATTCTCTGCTTTGGCAAGTTCGCCTACTGAATTGGTGGTAATTCATCAACAAAATGAAGGATTGAATGCATATACAACAATACAAAAACTTATACAACAGAAAGGTCTTTCAGTAATGGGTCGTGGATGTATTGCAAAATCATTGCGCGAAGGTGGTTTTGGTATAGGTCTTTTGGCGATGTATCCTTCATTGAAAAATAACATATATACACGCTTGAATAATGAATCTGCAGCAATAATAGCTGCGGGAATTATTGCAGGGACAACAACAGCAATTATTACTCATCCATTTGATACTATTTCAACAGCTATGCAAGTTGATTATACCAAGCAACATCATACAACAATGTGCAAAACTGCCCAACATATTTATAATATGCATGGCGTAAATGGCTTTTTCAGAGGAGTAGCTCCGCGTGGTACACGTATAGGTTTAGCCATTCCTCTTATGCATTTTTTGCAACATTATTTACATGATGTTATTGATAAGAAATAACCTTTAATGAATTATAAATACCATAATTACTACATCACTTTATATGTGGTGGTTATGGTATTTATGTTTATATTGCATCATGAGTCCAATGCCTGCACAACTAGCACATAATGCGCTATATAAAAAAGATATATGGGATCCATAGGTTTGCCATAAAAAGCCAGCACTTATATTGGCAATAAGAAGTGCTATTCCCGCGGTTGCATTATATATTCCATATGCAGTGCCACGCAGAGAAGATTGCGTAACATCAGTAATCATAGCAACCAAAATACCTTGACTTAAACCCATATATAACCCCCAAAAAATAATACCAAGAAAAAAAACAACAATTTGGGTAGTTAAGCTTAATAAGATATCAGCAAAAATTAAGCATACAGTGCCAATAAACAATATAGTATGGCGCGAAAATATATCTGATAATGCACCAGCCGGATATGCAGCTAATGCATATACACAACTCATAATTACCATAACAAGAGGAAGCCATGAAATGCTAAGGCCAATGGTTTGTGCTTTGAGTATCAGAAATGCTTCACTCAGACGTGCCAGAGAAAGAAATATTGAGATAATAATTATGTGCCAATATTTTCTATCAAGGGTTAATATGCTTCTGAAAGACCACCTATGTGATTGTGATTTAGTAGATACCGGTCCCGATATAGATGGTTCTGGTACTGCAACTAATAAAATAATAACAGAAGCTATACCTGGTATAGCAGCAATCCACAACACTGGATATACATTATTTTTAAACACAATCATAAGTACTATGGCAAGTATTGGACCAATTATAGCGCCAATAGTATCAAGAGATTCACGCAAACCAAATGAAGCACCACGTACATGTGCAGGAGCTAAATCACCAATAAGTGCATCACGAGGTGTACCTCTAATGCCCTTGGCTACACGATCAAAAAAACGTGCAAATAGTACATCATGTACATTACGTGATAGAGGAAATAATATTTTACTGAGTGCAGCAAGACTATAACCAATAACGACTAATATTTTTCTTTTGCGTATAATATCACTCAAAATTCCTGAACCAATTTTAGTAATAAGTGCCGTAGCTTCCGCTATACCTTCAATAAAACCAAGAGCAGTGATTGGTGCACCCAGTACAGTTAGCAGAAATGTAGGTAATAAACTTTTAATAAGTTCAGATGACATATCTGTACATAAACTGACAAATCCGAGTGCCCATATACTGCTGGGAATTTGTTTATATATATATAATTGATACCTAATAGTTTTGAACATATACTTTCCCCTTTTTTCTTTACTGTCTGATAAAATATGATTTGTTTACTAGATTTATATAAAATTTTGGTCTATGTATTAAATATGTTATTTCGAACAATTTTTTTTCTTGACATACAAGAACATAGTATAGTTTGCTGTTATTATTGTAATCTTGAAGCTTTAAAAAAAGGAGTATTCATGAAGCGTATTTTTTTTGTTTTGAGTGTCTGTAGCCTTTTTACCTATACAGTACCTGATGGCACTCTTGATACTACATTTGGTAATGGGGCAGGTTTTATAGTAAGTGGGGTCCCTGGTTTTTTTGTTGGTGGTATGAGAATACAAAATGATGGAAAAATTGTTGTAGTGGGGACTAATCCAGATAATGTATTTCAGACAATACGAGTTAATTCTAATGGTACTCTAGATACTAAATTTTTTAATTCTGGTATTGTTACCGGTCCGTTTGGCGTACCTTTTGATGTGATTTTACAACCAAATGACTATATATTATTAGGGGGACAGGATAATCTTGGTAATTTTCAATTAGTTCGCTATGATTCTGCAGGTTTTTCAGATAATAATTTTGGTTTTTTTGGTGTTGTTACAGGGCCTAGCGGTTTTTGTTCAAGTTTAGCATTGCAACTTGATGGTCATATTATTGCAGCTGGAGGTGATGGCAGTGGTAATGTGCGCGTTGTACGTTATAATAATGCTGATGGTAGTATTGATATAGTATTTTCAAGTGGGCCACTCGGATATGCTGAAGATGTAAAAATTCAAAGTGATGGAAAAGTAGTAATAGCTGGAACAGATAATCTTGGTAATTTTCAGCTAGTACGTTATAATACTAATGGTACTATTGATACAACTTTTGGTATTAGTGGTATTGTGACCGGGCCTGCCGGTATAGTGACTAGTCTTTTAGTACAGAAAGATGGGAAATTTATTGCTGTTGGCAGTGATATGAGTAATCCGAATAATGTACAGTTGGCACGTTATAACACTGATGGTAGTCTTGATATAACGTTTGGTACTAATGGTATTACCGTAGGACCTCAAGGGTTAGCTAATAAAGCAGTATTAGAATCAGATGGTAAAATTGTTACAGCTGGATTTAATAATAATCAAACACAACTCATGAGATTCACTGCAGCAGGAGTACTTGATGTAGCATTTGGTACAAATGGTGTAAGTGCGCCTTTAACAGGATCTTTTGATGCAGTAGCATTTCAATCTAATGGTGCTATCTTTGTTGCAGGAGTTAATTCTAATTTTAGCCAATACCAATTAACACGATATACAGGAAGCCAGGCTATTACTAATTTAGATATTACAAGTTTACCTATTAGTAGCCATGGTACTATAATCTTTAAAGGTAGTGCACAAAATCCTTCTAGTGTTTATTTATTTGTTGATGGCTCGCTTCAAGGGAGTACCGTTACTGATATTGGTGGAACTAATTCGTGGTTAGATTCAGTAACAATTTCTTCACCTGGGCAACATTTAATAAGAGCTACATCTTTATATGATGATGGTAAAATCAATAGCGGGTATTCTCAACTAGTACGCATATTTTGATCTAATAAACAATTTTATTGTATCAAAAAGCCTCTAATCAAAATTAGAGGCTTTTTATTTTGTATGAATATCAAGATAATCTAGTATTGACATATATCAATAATTCTGCATTTACTAAAATAAATTGGTCAGATAGATGAGGTAGAGTTTTATGAAGCAACTTTCCTACTTATTGGTTATATGGTTGGCTCTTTGTTATTCTACAATGATGATATGTAATGCATGTACCGTAAGTATTCCTGGACAAAATTTGTGGCGCAAAGTTGATAATCTTGGTATGTGCCTCGAGAGTCTTATTGAAGATATAGATTCTGATTTAGAACAATGCTGTTCAACATTGGATGAACACTTATTATCAATTGGTGACACATTAAGTGCTCAAATACAAAGTATCGAAGATCAGTTAATGACGCTGAGTTTGTCATCATTGGAATCCTTTCAGTCTGTTTTTGAAAATATACTTGAAAATGCAATAGTGGTAGTATCTCTGACTGAAGTTGCTATAGAGAATCTGAGTAATATTGACACTATTATAGCATCTGCACAAGAAGCTATAATTCAATCAGTATGTAGTTGTGTAGATGTAACCGTCGATTCAGTAAGTGATACAATCAGGGCAGAAATTGGCGCGGTGTGCAGTTGTGTGGATGCAGATGTCAATTCAGTGAGTGATGTATTGACCAAAGAATTATCATTGATTGATAGTCATGTGCAATCGGTGTGTAGCTGCGTCGATGTGACCGTCGATTCAGTAAGTGATGTATTGACCAAAGAATTAGCATTGATTGATAGTCATGTGCAATCGGTGTGCAGTTGCGTCGATGTGACCGTCGATTCAGTAAGTGATACAATCAAGGCAGAAATTGGCGCGGTATGTAGTTGTGTGGATGCAGATGTCAATTCAGTGAGTGATGTATTGACCAAAGAATTATCATTGATTGATAGTCATGTGCAATCGGTGTGCAGTTGCGTCGATGTGACCGTCGATTCAGTGAGTGATGCTATACAAGCGACAATCAGATCAGCAGGTGATACAATATGTAGCTGCGTCGATGTGACCGTCAATTCAGTAAGTGATACAATCAAGGCAGAAATTGGCGCGGTATGTAGTTGTGTGGATGCAGATGTCAATTCAGTGAGTGATGTATTG
>DASZEX010000109.1:0-1866 GCA_035940365.1 Candidatus Babeliales bacterium
TTTGTCTAAAAAACATAATAGCTACCTATTTAATTCATTTTTATTGTCCAGTATTATAATAGCGCAGTAAATTTGAAGCTAGAATTTTGAATAGCTGCCAAGCCAGGGAATATCGGTACAGTTTTCTAGGGCCTGTCGTCAATTAGATCGTGCGTATTTTAGTCAAATGTAGGGTGGATTAGGCGCTTTTTGCCGTAATCCACCAATTTAATCTTCATTCTGCTTCTTGCATTCCTGCAATAGTAATTGGTCCTATTGAGCCCCAGTCTTTTTCGTAAATTCCTTTTTCAACCCAGTAATTAAATGAGCTATCTGTCCAATCTCTCGGCGATTTTACCAATCCATGTTTGACAGGATTGTAGTGAATATAATCCATATGTTTTTGCCAATCATTTTCATTACGAATAATATGTTCCCAAAAACGACGTTGCCAAACTTCTTTCTCGTTTCGGTGATTTACTGATGTTTTCATTTCCATCGAAAAATATCGCTTGATTAAACGCCAGCGTGTTGAAAAATCTTTATCATTTTCTGGTAATTTCCATAAGCAGTGTAAATGATCCGGTAAGATCACAATTGCATTTAAAGAGAATGGATATTTTTTCTTTACCTTGTTAATCGCAATCTTAAACTGTTTCACATTTTCAGGATTAGCAAAAAGAAAACGTCTATGATAAGTAACCAAAGTAAAAAAATAATTTCCACCTGACTGATAGAATCTTCTGTATTGACTCATATTTTTATCCTTTATTTATTTTTTTGATTATTAACGTTAACGATTAACACATTAATATTATTGATGAAGCCAACTTCACAGCTTCTAAGAAATATTTCCCACGCTTACAGTATCGAGTTGCAATACCACGAAATTGTTTTAATCTACAAAAAAATCTCTCTATCAAATTGCGATCTTTATAATAATGCTTGTCGTAATCACGTTGTTCTTTTCTATTTGATTTTGGTGGGATAACTGCGATTGCTTCCATTTGAGCAATTTTATTGAGAGTTTTATCGCTATCATAAGCTTTATCTGCTATGACGAAGTTAGCACTCTTTCCTTCAAGCAAAACATCAGCGCATACATTATCATGAACTTCACCTCCTGTTAGAATAAAATCAACAGGATTACCTAATCCATCTGCTACACAGTGAATTTTACTTGATAGGCCACCTCTAGAGCGACCCAATGCTTCATTGTCATTCGCATGATTTTTTTTTGGCACCCGCTGCGTGTTGATGTGCTTTCACAATAGTACCGTCCATTAACACAAATTCCATATCTGCATCTTCAGACAAGACGCGAAAAATACTATCGAAAACACCGCTTTTTGCCCAGCGAGAAAATCGACGATGTACGTTTTTCCAATGACCATATCTTTCTGGTAAATCGCGCCACGGCGCACCTGTTTTAAATATCCAGAGAACACCGTTGATAAAATTTCTATTATCTTTGGCAGTTACACCCACGTGTTCTTTCCGCCCAGGAAGGATGTGTTTAATTTTTTTAAATTGTTCATCACTTAATTCATGGCGACGCATTTGAAAAACTTCCGTGTCGTTTTAAATGGTTGCTATGATAGCGAAATTATTTAATGAGTGAAGCAGAATGAAGATTAAATTGGTGGATTACGGCAAAAAGCGCCTAATCCACCCTACATTTGACTAAAATACGCACGATCTAATTGACGACAGGCCCTAATAAGTTCGATTACTTTTCAAAAAATTATGTAATAGCCCTTTGATTTTAGATGGTGGAAGGATTTAGGTGCATATTTCCATATAAATGGAGATAAATATGACTATTTTAAGAACATAGAACAAATGAAAGACTATAAGCAAGACAGATTAAGTCTTAGCAGACTAGCA
>DASZEX010000110.1:0-2512 GCA_035940365.1 Candidatus Babeliales bacterium
ATAAAATATTCTATCCAACTCCAGTGGAAATAGAGTGGGCAAAAAAGGTATGTCAAGCATATATCCAATCTACAAAGAAAAGTAAAGGAGCAACTAAAGTAGAAGGAAAAATGATTGATGAAGTTCACTTCAAAAGAGCAAAAGCATTACTTGATTCCGTAAATATCTCAGTCTAAATCATTTTATATCTAATAAACACAATCAATCAAGTGTTTACTGGTATAATCGAGGGACAGGGAATTGTTAAGAAATTTGATATTAAAACACAAAATCGTAGCGCAGCAAAAATGGGAATAGATTTAGGAAATCTTGCAAAAGGTCTTCAGATAGGTGATAGTGTTGCAATAAATGGCGTCTGCCTTACGGCTACACATATTTCAAAAAAACAAGCAGAATTTGAAATGATTGGTGAAACTTTGAAAAAAACAAATCTAGGAATGATAAAATCAGGAGACAGAGTAAACATTGAACGTAGCTTGAAAGTTGGCGAAAGAATGGAAGGCCATTTTGTACTTGGACATATTGATGGTACTGGTAAAATTATAAAAATAGAAAAACTATCAAAAGAAATCAAATTCTGGATTGAACTTCCTAAAGATTTAGATAGATTTGTAGTAAAAAAAGGATCAATTACGGTTGACGGAATAAGCTTGACACTTGTCGATGTACTCAAAAATAAAATTTCTATTTGTATAATTCCACATACAATGAAAATTACAAATCTTGGTTCAAAAAAAATTGGCGATAAAGTTAATATTGAAACTGACATACTGGGAAAATACGCAATTTCTAAAGATTAGTTGTTTACTACTTTTATGGTAACAACCACTTTTGTAGTAAGATTTATAATCATTACAACAAGCTTCTTAATTATGTCCTTTGAAGAGGCAATTTCCTCCCTACGTAAAGGTGGGTTCGTTTTACTTCATGATGCAAACAAGCGTGAAAATGAGGTAGATATGGTAGTTGCAGCAGAATTTGTGACACCAGAACATATCTCGAGAATGCGTCAAGATGCTGGTGGTCTGATATGCTTATCCATAGATCATTCTTTTGCAAAAACTCTGGGACTAAATTACATGCATGATATACTTTCTAATGCACAAAATATTGATAATCAATCAAAAAAAATGATTATGGGAACCGCGCCATATGGTGATAAACCGTCTTTCTCTATTTCTATAAATCATACACAAACATATACTGGTATAACAGATCGTGATAGAGCGTTAACCATAAGTGAAATGGCACATCTATACAAAAATACAAATGGAAATAAAAAAGAAATTTTTGTTTCTTCATTTAAGACACCAGGACATGTGCCTCTTTTGATTGCATCCGAAAGATTGTTATCAGATAGGTTAGGTCATACTGAAATGTCTGTCTATATGACTAATCTTGCAGGTTTATGTCCTGCTGCAGCAATATGTGAAATGCTTGATTCTGAAACACATACAGCTCTTTCAATTGAAAAAGCTAAAAAATATGCGAAAGAAAATGCGATTCCTTATTTTGATGGTAATGAGCTTGTAAAATTTGCCAAGGAGCACTAACTTTGAACATTGCAATTGTTGTTTCAGAATTTAATGGTGAAATTACTTCCAAAATGCTTGATGTGGCAGTTGAAAAAGCAAAAGAGCTCAAAATAAACATAAAATTCATTTGCAGAGTTCCAGGTGTATTTGATATGCCAATTGTGATTGATTCCTTGTTGAAAAAAAAGGAAATAGATGCAATAGTCACCCTTGGAGCTGTAATAAAAGGACAAACAAAACATGATGAACTTATTACAAATGCTACAGTTAGAGCCATAACAGAACTTTCTATAAAATATCAAAAACCAGTAACCTTAGGTATAACAGGTCCAGGTATGTCAGATAGGCAAGCACAGGCACGAATAAGACCTGTCGCAGAGAGAGCAGTAGAATCTGCAGAAAAGATAGCTGAACAGCTAAGGAAGATATGAGATGATCCAACTTACCATAATCAAAATTACAGGATATGGACCATGGACACTTACCTTGGGTAGCGATAGAGAACACAAATTACAGATGCTTCAATCTTCCATTTATAACGAAATACAAGACCTTTTTTCAGGAAAAAACTGTCTTGTATTTTCTAATAGATTTGATGAGCTTTTTGCAGTTACAAATGGTTTGTCTCTAGATGATCATATTGAAATTCAAAAAAAATTAGCAAAATCATTTGATTTACAGCTTTCTATGACCATAGGATATGGTGATTCTCCATTTGAGGCTAATCTGAATGCAGACAAAGCAAGAAAATCTAAAATAATTTTAGAGAAAGAACATAATATTTTTGGTTATGTAGATGGTAAAGCAGAACAATTAGTACAGATAATGCATATGGATGTAGATGGTTCTACATCTATTTCAGCAAAAAAATCACCATATGAGATTTCATCACTTATGTTCAAATTATATTCAGAAATGTCAGAATTTTTCTTAACAAAAAACTGCCTAACCTTCTTTATGGGCGGAGACAACTTTAT
>DASZEX010000111.1:0-44807 GCA_035940365.1 Candidatus Babeliales bacterium
ACGGAGCTTGGATGGCGTATACGCGCTTACCAAGTTGTAAATGCTTAAAGACATCGAATTCGAGGGAATTAAAAATGCCAGGATTGTTTGACGTATTAGCAACATTAGCCGCGCAGGTAACAACTGCTTGTTATCCTAATGGCACGTCATCGCCTTCAGTAACTGGAAAGCAAATAACCATTCAACAAGGGTTTCCAATTCGAGTTCAGCAAGATATCGATTTAACCGCTGGACATTCGCATGTTTATGTGTACCCAACCACAAAAGAACGTGTAGTTACTAAGTTTCAGAGGGATTTTCAGCCATTAACTTTGACAGCGTCAACATTGACCGCAACCGTTAGCGGTATCACTGTAACAATCGGCGGATCAGTAAGCACACCGCAAGCTGTCATGGTTATAAATAACGGTACAGGCTATGGTTATCAAGTTCAATCTGGCGATACATTAAATTCTATCGCAACAAATGTCGCCGCGTTAATTCCTGGAGCGTCTGCTGTTGGCCCTGTAATAACTATTCCTGGATCACATTCTTTAATTGCTAGGATTGCCACTAATTATAGCGCATCGGAAGAATTGGCAAGGGTAGAGCGAGTCTTTGATATTTTTATTGTCTCTCCTAATCCAACAGACAGAGCAACAATACTTAATGCCATTGACGTTTATTTAAAAATTAATTTCCGAATTGTTGGATCAGACAATTTTTATTTGCTGCTCTTTTATCAAGATCAACCTGTCATAGATATGCTCGAGCAAGAATATGTCTATAAAGGAATTCTGCAGTACATGGTGCAGTATCCAACGACTGTAACCAATAACTATACGACTATTACAGATCCATTTATCAATTCATTAACGGTGAACTGGCAATGAAAGTAAAAAACATTAATCAGCAAATGGAAGTTTATAAGGAACTGGGTGAAGAAAAAGATTCAAAAAACGAATCTAAACCTGAAGAACCAAAAAAATCATTTTATTTTGTAGTTCGCCAGCCTTTCGATAACTACAAAAAGGGCGACCATGTAATAGATGCAAACGAAATTGAAAGAATTGAAAAACAAAGATTATTAGGTCTCGTTATGAAAGTTAACATAAGGAATTAGGATTATGCCTATCGTACCTGCTGGGAGTGTAAATTTATCATCAATTGGCGTACCTAATGTGTACGTACAAATTATTCCGCCTAATCCATTATTAAATGGTGTTCCCACGAATATTGTTGGTGTTGTAGGTAGCGCCTCGTGGGGGCCTGTTAATTCACCCACCGTCATAGGCTCATTACAGCAACTAATTGCTAATTTTGGTAATCCTGTCGCTAGGACTTATGATTTAGGAACGCCTGTCTATGCAGCAATGCAACAAGGGGCAAACAGCTTTAAATGTGTTCGAGTAACTGACGGCACAGATACAGCAGCATCATCTCAATTATTAGATTCGACAACCGCATTAGGTGCGACGCTTACATCGATTTACACAGGATCATATCCTAACTCAAGCTCATCTTCTAATGCTGGTTGCTACGCGACTCTTGCGCAAGGTTCTACAAGTTCCACGTGGAAATTAAGCATTTATTTTGCAAATGGAATACCCGAAGTATTCGATAACATCGGCGGAAGTGGCGCTCAGTTTTGGTCTAATTTAGTTAATGCAGTGAATTTAGGTCAAAACGCTTTGCGCGGCCCATCGCAACTTTGCACCGCGGCAACTGCAAATACGATTAGTTCAGTTACAGTTGCAACCGCTGGAAGCTATGCAACTCTTCCTACGCTCGGTACAAGCGGGCCAGGAAGTGGTGCAACACTAAATGCGACCATGAAGGCAGTATCCGCAGTAGTAGTTGCGGCTGGTACAGGTTATGCGCCCGCCGACACAATTACATTGACCGGCGGCTCTCATACTGTTAACGCAATTTTGAATGTGGCTACAACTAAACTTGTCAGCGTTGCCGTAAATGCTGGGGGTTCAAATTATCTAGTCGGAGACACAATCACTTTAGCTGGCGGTACTTTCTCGAGTGCGGCTGTTTTAACAGTATCTACCGTTAGTGGCGGCGCTGTAACGGGGGTTACGATCTCTAGCGCTGGTTCGTATACTGCAAATTCTACGAGCTTCACGCAAGGTTCAACCTCTGGTGTTGGTTCCGGCGCAACATTCAACACTGGCGTATTTGGTGTTAATACCGCAACAGTTAACACTGTCGGCGCTTATACTGCTCTTCCTTCAAGCCCAGTGTCACAGGGGTCAACTTCTGGTTCGGGATCTGGCGCAACATTTACTGTTCTTTGGGGTTTATTGTCGGTTCAAGTTGCTGCTGCTGGTTCAGGTTATACGACATCATCACAATTCGTAGTTTCAGGTGGCGGCGGTACAGGTGGGGCAACCGGCACGCTTGTTTTAGGGTCTGCTGCATTGCCTAGCTCGACCTCAACAGTCTATTACTTTAGCGGCGGCGCAGATGGCGCAAGTAATGTCGGCTCTAGTCAAATGATTGGAAGCGATACCGCTACTCCTCGTTCGGGTATGTATGCGCTTAGAAATTCTCAGGCAAGCATTGCTATGCTCGCTGACTTATCGGATGCAACTTCTTTCACGACCCAATTAACTTTCGGTAATTCCGAAGGTATTTATATTGTTGCTGTAGAAGCTTCTGGTAATCAAAATAATGTTGCCAACATGGTTTCAATTCTCCAAGGTGCGGCTGCGCAAGGCTATAACTTAAAAGTCATGGGTGGTGACTGGGTTTATTTCAATGATCCATTCAATAATGTTACTCGTCTGATTAGCCCGCAAGGTTATGTGTGCGGCGTTCTTTCTGTAACTCCGGCTTTTGGATCATCTTTAAATAAGCAAATGAATGCGATCGTTGGCACGCAGAAATCACAAGAACAGCAATTATATTCAGATGCTGATCTTTATTCTCTGATCACCGCAGGCGTGGATTTAATTACTCGTCCAATTCCACTATCCCCTAATGCTTTTGGAGTTCGCTTGGGAGTTAATACAAGCAATAGCGCGGTAACAAAATTCGATAACTATCCAAGAATGGTGAACTATTTAGCTCAAACAATGGTTGCCGGTATGGGTCAGTTTATCGGTCAACCACAGACTCCGGACGTTCAACGCCAAGCGCGCGACACATTAAATGTATTCCTTTCCAATCTACAGCAGCTTGGCTGGATTGGTACGCTTGACGGTTCACCGGCATTTTCTGTGATCTTAGATAGCAGCAACAATCCACAAAATCGTGTTGCACTAGGGTTTATGCGAGCAGACATACAAGTTGTTTTATTTAGCATTGTCCAACAACTTGTCATCAATTTACAGGCAGGCAGCAATGTAAGTATTCAAGTATTGCCGCCTCAATTATTAGCTGGTCAATAAGGAGGGTTAAAACATGCCTGCAAATGGTTTAAGTACCGGTATAGATAGCAAGTTGTCATTCGTTGATATTAATGGCGTTCAGCGGTTTGTGATTATTGAATCCGTTAATGCTAAAGAAGATGCAACTACGGGTAAGCAGATAGGAATGGATGGCACTGTACGTCATCCTAAATTCCACGAAGGTTGGTCTGGCTCTTTTGTATTACAAAGATCCGACAATTCAATGGATAACTACATTGCGCTGCAAGAAGCATCTTACTATCAAGGTGTCGATCAAGTACCTATGACAATCACTCAAACAATTACTGAAGTTGATGGATCTATATCTCAATATCAGTACACGAATGTCGTTATTACTTTGGATGACTCAGGAACATGGTCGGGTACGGATATCGTGAAGCAATCAGTGTCGTTCATGGCTAGTCGTAAACTTGAATTAGTAAACAATGCTTAAAGGTGAAAAATGCAAAAACCAAGTGAAAAAGTGTTAAGTAATCCATTCGATGGCAAAGAAATCATGGACAAGGGCGGTCGAAAGATTCGCTTGAGAAAGCCGAATATCTTAGACCGTTACGATCTATTCAGCGCCCTAGAAGATGATGCAAAGAATCCCATGTGTCTTTCCTATGCTTTGCCTATGCTGCATGTCATGAGTATTGATGGAGTCATCATGGAATCGGCGCGCTCAATCAAAGAGTTCAGAGCTAATCTTGTCAGGCTAGCTGATGAAGGTTTGGAAGCCGTTCTGGAATACTTAAATGAAGTGAATGCTAACTCAATAGAACAAGAGGAAACAGACAAAGCAAAAAAATAGTAAACCATGTGCCGATAAGAGAGGCTCTATTTTTAGTTTCGAATGGAGTTCCTTTTGACGTAGCGTTCTCTCTTGATGACATGACTAGGCTTGCATGGGTTGTTATTTTAAAAGAGTCGCAAGATCCAGTTAAATTTAATTTCACTACGATGCAATTTGAGGAGGCTAAAAAATGAAAGTGTTCCAAAGCCTTGACGCCTTCTCAAATCATTTGAGCAAGGTATCCGCTAAATATAAAGAGCGAGAATTTGCCGCGCTTAATTTTGTAGGCTCTGTATTGGAAGAAGAAGCCAAGCACAAAATAGGACACTTACAGCATGGCGCAGGCCCGTTTGAAAATTGGAAAGAACTTGCTGAATCCACGAAGCTTGATAAAGCGCGCAAAGGTTATGTTTTTAATGCTGACTATAATCCTCTTTATAGAACTGGTGATCTTAAGGATTCGATTCACCACGTTGTTAATGCAGCTTCGAGCACTTTATATGTCGGATCAAGTGATGAGGTTGCTATCTTTCAAGAATTCGGCACCAAGGATATTCCTGCCAGATCGTTTCTAGGGTTAACTCTATTCAAAGAGAAAGCAGAAATTCAATTTATTCTGGGGTTGTTTTTGCTTTATTGGATCATAGACAGCAACAAAAAGCTTATGAGGTCAATTCATGGAAGCGTATAAGGTCTGGGTCACACTTAATCTACGCGGTGATGCTCATAAAAAAATGGAGCAATTCCTGTCTCTCGTTAGGAAAACTACTAAAGAGGTAGATAAGCTCTTAAAATCCATGGATAAGTTTAATATTAATTTTCAGGTCTTATCTGGAACATTAAATAAAACAAATCCAGAAATAAAAATATTCAACACTAATATTCACCAAAGCATTAATGTGATGAATAGCGCTAGTATTAGCGCGACCAGGCTTTCTAATTCGTTAACAAAAGTTTATATGGCGTCTCAAAAAGCTAACAGAGGAGGACATCGAGGTGGTTTTATACATGGTGCTTTACTTGGAGTAGGTGCACGACATGTAGCAGGATTAGGCGCGGCAGCGGCAGGGTTCGGGGTGGTTCATACAATTGGAAGCGCTTTTCATACAGGATCTGAATTTCAAAAAGAAATGACCGTTTTGAATGCTCAAAATATTCCAGGATTATCTAAAGAAGCTATTAATAAATTTTTAAATTCGACTAAAGTTAGAGGCGCATCAAGATTAGATTTGTTAGAAGCATTGGCGGATGCTGCGGTAATCACTAAAGGATCTCAAGAAGCATTGGGAGTGGCGCCAGCTTTAGCAAAAATGAAAGTTGTTGGATCTGGATTGGGCAAAGAAGGTTTTAAAATGACGCCTAAGCAACTTCAGGCTGCCATTAAAACTGTTGAAATTGTTTCAAAATCTAGAGATCCAAAAGTACTTGAAGAGTATCTAGGAATGATGACGAAAACCTGGATTTCCACCGGTGGCAGAGTAGAACCGTCCCAATATCAAAGCATTGTAAGAAGTTCTCGCGGATATGCGGCTGGCATGGATCCTAAATTCTTCTTTTATATGCTTGAGCCTCTTATTCAAGAATTCGGCACAAGAACTGGCCCTATGATTGCGCAATTTTATCAACATATGCGTGTAGGGCGAGTTACCACGCAGGCTGCACAACTATTGGGTCAAATGGGTTTAGCAGATCCCAATGCCGTGCAATTAAATAAAATGGGGATGATAAAAGGTATTGCTCCTGGTGGAATTAAAGGCATGGATGTTGCTGGGAAAAATATTTTCGAGTGGATTGATAAATTTTTAATGCCAGCAATGAACAAGTCTGGTTATAAAACCCCTGAACAGCAAATGGGTGTCTTGGGTAAAATATTTACCAATACGGATTTAACTCTGATCTTAACCTACCTACAGCAACGCGAGAAATTTTTAGCGAGCGCAAAAGTTAATGAAAATAGCTCAGAAATGGATAAGTTAATTAAAGATTTGAACGATATTCATTCTGGAAAAATGCAGCAAACCTCTGCAGCATTTAGAAATTTTGCATTATCTTTAGATAAGATCACAGGCCCCATTGTTGACGCAGGATTGGCTACTTTAACTAGAATTTTTAATGTGCTTGATAAATTATTCTCACTTATAGCAAATACTGGGGCATCATTAGGAACTGATTACAGTAAGCAATCTTTAAGTAATACGCTTAATAATGGCAACCTCAACTCAGGTTATCCCTCGGTTTTTAATAGAAATATAACGTCTCCAACGCCAGGGAGTAGCGCCAACCAATCGGCAGGTAATGTTTATTTAGATTCGGAGAAAGTCGGAAGGGTTGTTTTCTCTAAAGCTAATTCTCAATTCAACCCAATCGTTCAGCATGGCACGACGGCTATCAATGGGGTGTCATCACCATTTTCCAATGCAGTTAATGTTACGGGGCTAGTCGGACAATGACGACATTTTTGACGTTAGGGCAAGTAACATTCGCTAACTTTGAGATTCCGGAGCGGCTAAACTTCGGCGGTCAGCAAGCATTGTCTGTTAAGCAATTGGTAGGTGGGCAGCGCGTCATTGATGCTATGGGTCGGGTTGATGATGATATTAGCTGGTCAGGATTGATGTTTGAAAGCACAGCATCATTTAGGGCGCAATTCCTCGACAATATGAGAAATCTAGGCGCACCACTTAACTTGACCTGGGGAATATTCAATTATTTAGTTGTGATTAAGGATTTTAGGGCAAGTTTTGAGAGATCATATCAGATCCCTTATTCAATCACTTGCACGGTTATTCAGAATCTCAGCAATCCGCTTCCGATTCTTTTCCCTGTTGGGTATAACGATGCAATAGCAGGAATCATGGCGGATTTGAATGACATAGCGCTATTGGTTGCTAATCCTTCAGTGTCATCATCCATGGCATTGGTAGCGTCAGCACTAAATAACATTCCATCTGTTGCAAATGCTTCTCCAACTCAGCTTATTCCCCTGATTTCAGCAATTGAGGGCGCTCAAACGTCAATTGCCGCAGCTATAGCATCAACTAGTGCGGGGATATTCTCATGAGCGAAGCGATGAACTTACAAGCTCAAAATTTGCAGACATTAAATAATCTTTATTTGATGCAGTCATTACTCACCAATATGCAGACCAACGTTTATTTAATAGCGCAGGGCGCGACAGGGCAAACAATCACGGTGAATTATGCAAATCTATTTCAGCTAGCCGCTCAATACTATGGAGATGCTACGCTATGGACAGCTATAGCAGAAGCAAATGGCTTGAGCGATCCGGTAGTGCAAGCAACAGTTACATTGACCTTAAATCCAATGAATCAAAATCAAGTTATTGTAGGCGGATTTGTTGAAGAAGGGCAGATCGCAGAAATAGCAATAACACAGTTAGGCGGTACTGCAAATTATTCATATTCAGTTCAAGCCACTGACACGCTGAATACCATAGCCCAAAATCTAGCGAAAATAATTCCTGGCGCTACCTATTCGGGAAATATTATAACCTTGGTAGGGTATCGATCCATAAGCCTTAATGTTTATAGGTTTCTGACGCTAACCATTCCTCAAAATGCTCCCGCACAAGGAGGCATTTTGAATGTTTAGCTCATCTAATCCGGTAATAAATCCCCAGCCAAATTCAAGTCAATTGAGATATCCTCGCGCTGTGGTCATATTGGATGATGGCGTCAATACTATCTCGATTCTTTGGGAAGATATCGAAATACAGACTACGACATTTTTTGTTGCTGATAATTTCCGCATGACAATACCGCTAAATGGTCAAAACCCTATTTTAGACTTGGCATATTGGTCTGCTATCACGCAAGTAACTGTCAAAATCTACATAGGATTAGTTGCTAATCCGAACTCATGGACACTGCAAGACCTACAATTATTCATGACCGGCAATACTGATACCATTGAAATAGACCCATTAAGTGCGCGCATAGTCTTATCCGGACGTGATTTAACATCTAACTTTATTGATTCTAAGATCTCTAACATATACCCGAATCAATCCGCGGCGAGCATTGTTACGCAATTAGCACAAAAGCATGGTTTAAATTATCAGGTAACACCCACAAGCGGCAATGTAGGGCGTATCTTTAATAACATCACTACAAATGCGCAGAATTTACTATCCAAAGAAGTAACTGAATGGGATTTAATAACATCGCTTGCGCAACAATCAGGTTATGTTGCTTTTATGATTGGCGACACATTTTATTTTCAACCTTTTCCATCCGATGAAGCATCAGCTTATATTTTGAATTATGCGCTTCCCACATTTTCTGGTGGAAGCCCGACATTTCCAGGGATGGGTATTGCTTTTAGAAGATCCTTAACGTTGTCTAATACCATAAATGTCACTGTTACATCTCCGGTGAATCCACAAAATGGTCAATCTGTTATTGGTACAGCTACATACAAGAGACGCGCATCTTCATATGTCAATGTTCCAACTCCTCCAAGTGATGAAGAACAGAATTATAGTTTCACTATTCCCGGTCTTACCCAGACGCAAGCGCAACAACAAGCGCAGACATTAGCTCAAAACATTGGTTTACATGAAATACAGGGGTTCTGCACGCTGCCTGGCGATAATCTTTTATTGAAAAACAGCTTGATCAAAGTGACCGGAACCAATTCCGCATTAGATCAGATTTATTATGTTGACAACATTACACGAAGGTTAAGTGTAGAATCGGGGTATATGATGCAGGTTGCTTTTAAAAATAGTAGCAATAACTCAATTTTACAAGGTGCAGCATGAGCGCTGAGAAATTTTTAAATTTGATGAGACTTCAAGCTAGCATGGTTAATAATGGTAGATCAGCTACTGCGCTCGGTACGATTGTCGGTTATGACCAGACAAACTACTATGTAAACGTGCAGTTATATCCTGCAAATCCATTAGACTCATCTTCTCAAGCGCTAACCACTGGATGGATACCTCTGTTTTCTCCGTGGGTTGGTAATGGCTGGGGATTTTTTGCGGCTCCTAATATCGGCGATGTGGTTGAAGTACATTTTCAAGAAGGTTCACAGCAAGCAAGCTATGCTGGTATGAGATGCTTTCAGCTCGGACAAAATGCGCAAGTTCCTTCTGGCGAATGTTGGTTAGTGCATAAGACAGGCGCTTACATAAAGATGTTGACGTCAGGTGAGATTGATATTGTTTCGGGAGTAACGGGATCGCCACCAATTAACTTAACAAGTTCTGGGATTGTTAATATCACTGGCGCAACGGTAAATGTATCAGGAACAGTCAAACTGGGAAATTTGGCCGGAACGTTAACAAGTTTGCTAACAGGTGCAGCAATGAATATTTACAATAATCATACTCACGCAGTAACAACAGCCCCAGGAACAACAGGAATACCGAATCAACAAATGACAAGTTCTGATGTGACATCAAATGTGAGCGCAAATTAGAGAGGTTTCACGTAGAACATGATAAAATTTTACTGTTTTTATAGGGAAATTTGATAAAATGCAAAGCGCAGCCACTCCACAAATTTTAAATGATCTATATCTGAATTTCGGTACAGACTTGCTTCCGTCTGCCATAGGCGACATTCAAACGGTTAGTGGCTCTACTCGAAGTCAACAAAGAGTATTGCGACGCTTACTTACTCAACCAGGTTCCTATATTTGGCATCCAACCTATGGCGCAGGACTTCCCGGATTTGTCGGACAACCGTTGAGTCAAGACAACTATCAACAAATGAAGTCTCTCATTATCTCAAATATGTTTTTAGAAGAGTCTGTTTCCCAAACGGTTCAACCTGTCATTGCAATGCAGCCATTACCTGACGGTATTTTTATACAAATAAATTATACGGAGAATCCTACGCTTGCGCCCATTGTTCTATCATTTGATTTAACTTCCAATGGCGTGACCGTTTACCCGAGTTAAGGAACTAAATATGACTTCATCATCATCAACATTGCCGCTTCAAACCTTTGATGAGCTAGTAAGCAATCAAGCATCGGCGGTCTTAGCGCAATCAACTCAGCTAGTGGATTTTCAAGAGGGTAGCGTTCTGCGCGCAATGATAGAAAGCAACGCTGGAAATAGCATCTGGATTCAAGGTTTAATCTCGGCATTGCTTGCAGTAGCAAGATTACAAACGTCAAGCGGGAATGACGTTGATACCTTCATTAATGCTTTTGGTTATTATAGAACCCCAGCTTCACCCTCAACCGGAAGCGTAACATTTAGCAGAACAATCACGACCAGCACTTCTTATATTCCTGCATCAAATACGATTGTTAGCGCAACCGTTGGAACCACTCAGGTTCAATTTACCACCACCGTGGATACTACAAATCCGGCTTATGATCCTACGACAAATAGTTATTTAATGGCTCCAACGGTATCAAGTGTCACGGTGCCCGTACAATGCTTAACTTCTGGGGTAATCGGTAATGTCTTAGTAGGCGCAATCAATACTATTAATTCACCATTAACCAATGTCACAGGTGTCACAAATTCATCGGCTTTTACTAATGGCGCTAATATAGCGAGCGATGCTCAGGCGAAAGCAGGATTTGTTCTTTATCTTGCTGGATTGTCTAAAGCTACTTACTCAGCGATAGCTTCGGCGGTTTCCTCTGTCCAAGGAGTTACGAGATATTTGATTGTTGAAAATTATAATGAATCTGGTGCACAACAGCTGGGCTATTTTTATGTTGTGATAGATAATGGATTAGGAACTACTCCAAGCAGCGTAAAGACTAACGTTCAAAATTCCGTAAATGCAGTACGTGGTCTCGCAATAATTCCAAGTGTTGATATTGCAACAGCCAATTTATGCTCCGGCATTACTGCTACATTAAAAGTGCCCGCGGGAACTACAACAGCCCAAAAAAATGCAATTACAGCAGCAGTGCAATCTAATGTCGTGAATTTTTTGGGAACTCTTGGTCTTGGATCTCCGGCTAATACATTTTATTTTACCCGTGTTATACAAATTCTTTATGACGCATCGCCTTTAGTTTTAGATGTTACGAGCGTTACATTAAATGGAAGCGGTTCAGCGGATTTCACATCATCAAATTTACAAGTACCAACTATTGCAACAAATACAATTGTAATGACTTATGTTAATTAATGGATGATTTATGGCAATAGGTGACCAAACTGATATTTACAACCGACTCATAGCGCAATTACCGCCATGGTTTGAAACTCCTACAGTTGATCTTGCTGCTGCTTTGCAAATGTATGTTGGATACAATGCCAATCCTAATCTAATAACGACAATGTTATTTCATTACATGCAATATCAGTATGCTCAATTACAAATGCGCATACAAACCGCAACAGGATCTAATTTAGATATTATCTCTCAAGATTACCTAGGTAATACTCTGCCTAGATATCCCAATGAAAACGATGATTCATTTAGGCAAAGGATACTGTCAAATGTCGTTCGCCCTAGAGCAACAAGACAGGCAATGTCTGACTCGGTGGAATTATTAACTGGATTTACACCAACAATTATTGAGGGTATGTGGGGGCCAGATCATGGTTACCTTAATCAACCAACAACGTTGGGTTGCAACATATACGGATCGGTTGGGTCTGGAAGCTATCCTTATCAATTCTGGATTTATGCTTATCTAAGCCCATTCCAGGCAATGGGGAACTATCCAGGACTCAATTTGATCTCATTTCCAAGCGCTTTAACGATTGCCTCTGGCGGTTCTGGTTATGTTGTTAATGACACAATTACACTTGCTGGCGGGAATATTTATGTGTCTATGGTATTAACAGTAACATCCGTTAGCGGAGGTACTGTTACAGGTTTTAGCACAGCGACTCAAGGATATTGGAACGAACCATTGCCAAGTAATCCTCTAACGCAAGCCTCTACATCCGGCAGCGGCACAGGTGCAACATTCAATGTGACATCATGGAATGCAGTTAATCCGTATTTTTATTTGAATACATACGGCTGGTGCGGAGGTGAATCATTAGAAACAGCAAATATAACCGCTGATGATGTTGCCCAATTAGTGCAGAACACAAAAGTATTGGCGACATTGCAGCATTTAACAGTTATTTACAATCCAATATAGGAATTCATTTTATGGCAAATACAAGAAAACAAAATGGTCGCGTAATTGAATATACAAATCAAACGCCATTCGAAACAGATTTTTTATATTCTAACATGTATAACATGGTCAATGCGTCTTACCTCGCCTCGGCAATTTTGGCATCAGGCAATAGCAATGCGACGCTTGTTGCTGGATTAGCATGTACACAAAACTCGTCGCCAAACTTAAGTGTTCTTATTGGGCAAGGTGTAATGTTCAATTATCAGGAATTTGACGCTACAGCTTATGGTGTTATTAGCGCTGATACTGCAAGCACAGATAATCTCTATAAACCGTATATTCAAACTACTCAGTACAATACTACCAGCTCATTGCCTACATTGTGTGGCGGCCCTTTAACTTTCACGCCCCCAGGCTCAGGAACTACAAACTATTTACTTCAAGCTACATTCTTAACGACTGATACGGATAGCTTAAGTCGTCCTTATTTTAATCCTGCTAATCCGGCGGCTCCAATTTACAATACTGAGCCACAAACGCGATGGGATACTATCTTTTATTCTTTAAAATCTGCTGTCTCTCCAGCCATTCCAACCCCTGACGCTGGTTATGTGGGTTTATATGTTATTGCTGTAGCATCTGGCGCAACTCAGATTCTAAATAGCAATATCAGTGTTTATTCTGGAGCGCCGTTTATAACGGAGTCTTTGACGCAGAAGGTATCGTATAATTCATTGCAACAATCAAAACCTATTTATGCTCTCGATACTGGAACAGCTAATAATTATGTAGTATCACCAACGCCCGCATATACAGCATTACAGGCAGGTACTAGAATCTTTATGAAGGCCGCTAATACTAATACTGCTACTTCGGTCTTAAATGTAAGCGGACTTGGCAATGTTGGAATACAAGTTAATTCATTATCTGGTGTTCAGCAATTAGTAGGAAATGAGATAATTAGCGGACAACTTTATGAATTCATATATGACGGCACTAAATTTACCTTATTAAATCCCACTGAGCTTGGAAGTGAATTTGTAGGAGCTAGCGCTTATTCTTCAGGCACTGTTTCTTTGCCTGTCGCAACAGTTCCAACCAAAATTGCATTTGATACTTCTGAATTCGATACTAATGGATTTTTTACATCTGGCACCAATAGAATGACAGCCCTTTATGCTGGTTATTATAGAATCTCATCTATGCTAGCAGCTAATACAACATCAAATGCTTCTAGAGATCATTCATATTATATTCAAATATATAAAAATGGCTCACTATTTAAAACAATTAATGAAATGACACAAACAAGCTTGGGTGACACGGTTGCGGGATCTCAAGTAGTAAAAGCTGCTGCAAATGATTATTTTGAAATATGGGGAGTTAATGGCGATCCCACAAATGCTCTTACAGTGCCATCAAATGCGCCTGGGTATACAAATCAACAAACATCTTCATTTCAATTTGAATATCTAGGAAACCATCCATGAACCCAGAACAACACGAAACCGTAGATAATATACTAAGACGATTATGCTATTCGATGGAGAAGCTGCAACACTCCATCGATATTATTTGCCTCAAGATAGAAAAGCAGGAGCATGACTTACAGCATAAGATGCTTAAATATAAACTCATTAACATATTTTTACTGATTTATCCTCTCGCAATTGTGTTTTTACTTATGTGGGCTGATATAGATCATAAGAGGATTACAGATAGCTACACTTATACTCAAGCGATACTGGCAGAGCTTTTGAAAGCGGTTAAGTATTTAGGTTAACGTTTATTGCGGAGACGTCGAAGCGCCTTTGACTCAACCCGCTCATGAAAAGCTACTTCTTCTCTTAGGCTTTTCGGAACCTTATTGCTCACGCTTATTTTTCCTGACTTAGTATTGTGACCAATCATCTTACCAGCAGGGACTTTTTGATCTAACTTTTTAAGTCTTAAATAACCTTTGGGATATTTTGCTTTCTCTTTTTGGTTAGCGATTGTATGTGCCTCATGATAGTTAGGATCATGCTCAGGGTAACCCTTTCTGCTTATATACCCATTAACCACCTTATAAGTCTTGCGCATCAATAAACCTCACCACAAACAAATCCACCCTCGACCTCATCGCAAAGATAAAGCCGAGACGTAGACGATTTTGGAGTGTAACAATGATAATAGCTGCACGCTGATACAAAAATCACGGGCAAAAATAGAATCGCAACGAGGGAGCAACTCTTAAAAAAACCCGTGATTTTCATACTTTTTTACCAAGTACATTGATGTATTAGAAGCACAATAATGATAATATGAAATTAAAATTTAAGGAAGAAATTTTGTGATTCGAGAAGCAAAAATAAATGATCTAGATCAAATTTTCATGATAGAAAGGATGTCTTTTTTATCCGAAAGATTTAGCAAAGATTGCTTGCGTTATCTGATTAATAAAGCAAAGAGCAAAGTTATTGTTTATGAACGACATAAAAATCTATGTGGCTATGCTATTACTCTATTTCATACTAAACGCTGTCATGCTCGATTATACTCAATCGCAGTTAGACCGTCAGATAGAGGCTATCAGATTGGCTCTGAGCTTTTAAAGAAGTCTGAACAAATCGCTGTGCTATACAAGCATCAAATGCAACTCGAAGTTAGACCGAGCAATATGAGAGCAATTCGATTCTATAAGGGTCATGGCTACAAGCAAGTAGGTCTTAAAATGAATTATTACCAAGATGGAGAGGGGGCTTATATATTCTCCAAGGATTTAAGATGCAAGCAAGTTTAGCTATTTTGTACGATGAGGGCAGGAGGTTTTTACCTTCTAACCCCGCCGCTATTGAAAATTTTATAGATTCAGCAAAAAGGAACGGTCTTGATTGCGAAGTAATCCAAGAAGTTGATCTTAATGAACTTCATAGATTTGAAGCATTATTCATTAGAAATACAACATCTAAACTCAATGAGACTTATCATTTCGCTGCAATGGCTCATATGCTTGATATACCCTGTATCGATGACATTTATTCAATCGGTTTTTGTACCGACAAAATTAAACAAGCTCATGCTTTTGAGATCAATAACATACTTACGCCATTGACTTTCTGTATAAGCAGAAACAATTATGAATTTATCGGTCGAATTATTAAATATCCGGTTGTGATAAAAAGACCGGATGGATGTTTTTCGCGTGGAGTCTATAAGGCTCGCGATAGAGTTGAATACGAAAAAATGTGCTATGACCTATTCAAGAAGCCAGAGATATACGAGCTTGTAGTTCAGGAATTTATAAAAACCGAGTTCGACTGGCGTATTTGTAGCTTACATAACAAACCATTATTTGCAGTTAAATATTATATCCCAAAAGGTGACTTCAGGATTGTTAAGTATAAAAACGACAATGAGTTTGTAGAAGGGGAGCACGAATGTGTTCCGATGGATCAAGTGCCAGCGCATATCTTGAGAGCAGCCTATCAAGCCTCAATATGCGCAGGCAATGGCTTGTATGGCGTGGATATTAAAGAAAAAGACAATGCCGCCTATGTTATCGAAGTTAATGACAATCCAAGTATAGACGCTGGCATTGAAGACGAGCTAGAGCAAGAGAAAATCTATGACTCAATAACACGTTGGTTTGTAAATCGATTGTAATTTTTTAATTGTTTGCTCAAGTAGAATTTTAAACTTTACACGCTCGGCAACAAGCCAGAACATTTCGCTTAAAAGAAACCCAACGCAAAAATAATACCATACGCTTTTTGGGTGTATCTCGATCAAAATGATCGCGGCGATAAGTAACAAAAATGAAATTGAAGTAATAATAAAATTGTATTTTATTTTTTCTCTTATAGATCTGATTGTGATTCTTAACATATCTATTTGCATTCCATCCATAATCAAAAACCTTGTCTAATATGCATCGAAATATCAATAAGTTATAGGATCATTATGATTAAAAGTAAGTCATTTTTATTAGACATCATAATAGGTTAACCTTTTGATTTTTATTTATAAATCAGAGAAAACATGCGTGCGTTCGAGTCTCTCCTTTCGCATGGAATTCTATCTAAAAACCATAAAAAATCAATAAGTTAATCGGTCTAAATTTTAGACCATGTCTAATTACCTTATGTTATGTCTAATAAAATAAATATTTTTATCGTTTAATCGTGCTCACATTTCTATATTTTCGATTGTAAACACGTTCTGTCATTCTGATATCTGTATGACCTAGCAAAGCACTAACATCAATTTTATTTTTAGCGTCACTTGCTGTTTTTGCTCGTATATCATGAAAAGTAAATGACTCTTTTAATTTACCATTCGCGAGTGCCGCCTTCATTATTTTTTGCCACGCTGAATCAAATGCTGCACTTGTAATTGGTTTACCTTTTCTATTGCAAAATAAAGTAAAACTAACAATCTTAGATCTTGGAAGCTTCATGATCTCATCAATACATTTTCTAAGTTCAATTGACCATTTGATATTGATTTTAATTTTAGTTTTATTTTGATAGATCTTAATGCCGTCATCAGAGATATCAGAAAGCTTTATTTTAATAATATCGCCTCGTCTTTGTCCTGTAATGTAAGCGAAATCCATTAATAACTGATAAGTAAGATCCGCGACTTTTCTAACCTCAAAGTATTCCCAATCTTCAATATAGCGGTCTCTCGGGCGCTCTGTAAGGCGTTTGACATTGCGGCACGGATTGTCACGTACAATTCCCCAACGAATCGCCATGCTGAATACGTGGCTTAATAGGCTTTTCTCTCTATTTGCTGATACTGGCGCAAGTTTTCCTCTCATATCTAAATAACGGTATACATCTACCGGAGTGATATCCTCCGGTAACATATCCCCGAAAACCTCGCGGATTTCTTTCATCTGATAAACATTTTTTTTATAGCTACCAGGTGACTTAAGGGGAGCAACCTCTAACATATACCGATGAAATAAATTGTGCATTGTAGTTGTTTTTCGAATTGGGCTGGTTATTTCTGCCCATTTGGCCATTGCTTTTGCATAGTCGCTAACTGATGCAAGTCGTATCCATTTATTATTAAGATTTACATAATAATAAGCATTATGTTTTATATAAACCCGAGGCGGCAAATGTTTATCGTTTTTTCTAATCTTAGGCATTATGTATAGCTTGCTCTAGTTTTGTAAAATTTGGTTCTACTCGTCGTTTGGTTATTGACTTAACCTGCGCACCTAATAGCGCCTCAAGCTGGCTCAATAATAATCTCGGTCTACCGTCGGCGCCAATCATAAATTTAAATCCATTGGATCGCAGCCATTTTATTTGTAGAGCTGTCTTTTTATAACCTGTCAGCTCTTGTATATCTTCTTGACTTAGAAACATAAGATATCCTTATGAAAGCCCGTTTTATCCCCACCGACGGGCGCGGTGACATGGATGTGGGATTCTATTAGCTGCTTTTGATGCGTCGAGAAGCAGTGAAACTCCTAGCCTCCAATAATCGATATTTAAAGCGGTCTAACTTTCACTTATAAGACAATCACGGTACCGGTTAGTCTTAGTTCATTACTTATTAATTAACCGTCGATCCCAGTTGAGGCGGTTGGGTTCTGGAGGCATTAGCCCGTCACTATTCCCCTTTGAGTGCTAAGCCGGTGACTTTGCTCTAATGCCATAAACTTTTATTCTGCAACTTCCCAATCTTCGGCAAGAACATCTGTTTGTGAAGCTAACCATGGCACACAATAACCCTGGGCTGTTTTCATATCGATGTGAGCATGATATTTAACTTTTGTTCCCATTTCATAAAAGGCATTTAATGGTGCGCGATTAACCTCAAATTCTGATCCATGAACAAGATAAACAAACATATCTTTACCATTCCAACCAGATCGAGCAAGTTTTTTACCTTGTTTTATAAGTTCTAATGCTTCGCTGAAATTCATGATTTCATTTCCTTAATTATTTTGTATAAATAATAGTAACTTTTTTTCCGGATTTCTTGAGCTTATCGATCAATTCACGAAGCGTATCATCTTCTTGTTCTTCGTCATCTTCCTTCTCTGAGCAGTGCTCACAAGAATGCTCTTCTTCGTCTTGGTGTTGTCCGTCCCACTCTTTTACGAACTTGTCTTGCTCTTTATCTGTATCAAAACCAAAAATCACCAATTTATCATCAATTTTTCTGAAGCAAGTGCCTCCTTCCGCAGGTTCTGAGACTAACTCATATGGAATATCAACTTTATTTTTGCAATATGTCCTGACTAAATATTGAATTATTCGATTTCTGATAGTGACATCCGAGTATAGTTTTAATATATCTAACATTATTTTTTTCCTTTTTGTGATTTCTTATCAAACTTCGCAACCTCTTTCATTACTACAGTCATAATTTTATCGATAAGATTTGTAGCTTCTTGACTTGGTTGGTATTGCTTTTTTGCTTTCTTTGGTCGTGCCATTTTATTTCTCCTAGTTAAAATATCTATTGTCTTTGCATCTGATAAATTGAATTTTGAAACATGTTCTTAAACATTGATGTGAAAATTTCTGGCGCATGTTTAATAAGTAATTCTTTTAATGTCTCGCTTGCTTGAGGAAGTGAATTACCCCAAGTTTCATGCTCATATTTAGCCAGAAATTCTTGTACTTTTTTAGTTGCCACATCACTCATTACATTTCTAACTAAAATTTGAAAGTCAGATTTATATTCTCGATTACTGTAACCTGTTTCTTTTACCTTAAAAAAATTATCATATTCATTTTTAATCATTTCTTCCCATTGTTCGTCAGGTATCAAGCTAACAAATGTTGTCTTAACTCTGTCTTTAACACCTTCCATCAATAATGATGGGTCAAACTTTTGTACTGCATTTGTCATTGATTGACTCCGCTGTTGTTAATAATCTCTGTGTTCGTTTATTGATTCCTTTATTAGTTGTCCGATAACGTCATCTAGTCTATGATCAATTGTTTTTAATGATTCCTGGATTTGATCTTCAGTGATTGAAAAATAATTATTGATGTAGTTAAGAATATAATCTCTATCAATAGAAATAATTCTGTGAACGACAATGTTTTCTGAAACTTCATCAAAATCTGGCTCTTGTTCTTCGACTGTTACCTGCTCTTGACTGATGACAAGGGTAGGGCGCTCGGCTTCTTCTTTGATCTTAGATAAACGCTCCTGTTCTGCTTTTAATGCTGCTTCTTTCTCTGCTTGTTCACGAGCAATAGCTTCTAAACGCTTGCGCTCAGTTTCTTGTTCTGCACGCTGAATGGCTAGTTTTTCCTGTTCGACGCGTCGTTCTTCAGCTTCTTTTGCTAATTGTTTTTGACGTTCAGCTTCTAGACGCTCAGCTTCTGCCTTACGTTCTGCTTCAATTTTGGCTTCTAGCTCTTCTTGTTTACGCTTTTCTTCAGCTAAATAGTTTTGTTTTTCTTGATGGCGCAAATAACAATGAGCATAAACTTCATTGAATCTATCTTCAGAATAATCCTTAAGGTTATGTGGATATAGTTCCTCAGTATAGCTCATATAATCAGGGCTATTTTCAGTTCCTTTGTAATGATAATTAGCTGAGAATTTTAATCCATCAAAAATAAATCCGATTTCTAAAAGCATCTTGGCTCTTGATGCTATTAGCGCTTGCTCAACATGTTCCTGTTCTTTCTTTAAGCGTTCTTTTTCTTTGTTATAATTGTCTTCTTGAGTTTTTAAATAATCTTCGAGGGGTTCAAGCAAGCCAGTGATACGCTTTGCTTCTTCATTTATTGCCCTCTGCACCGCCAATGCATCAGCCGTTAACTCTTTGCGCTTCTTTTCGACTTCGACGCGCTTATTTTTAACGACAAGCCTAGCTTCTCGAACCGCTAAATATCCTTGCTTATCCTCAATACCATTAATCGTCAAATGGGAATATTGATTATTTAAACCTGCAATAGCGGCATCTGTTACCGAAAATTTAGCTATTTCTTTTTCTATGTGGGTTTGTTCCATTTTATTTCCTTAAACTTGGTGGCAGCTGTCGGACTTACCGACCGGCTTTAGCGCACACTTCATGGCTTGTCTATTCCTACCTTCATGCGCTTCCGTCTCGCCTACAACGGAGGAGCTGCCGTAATTTTAAATCGTTTCGTCTTTCTTAAATTCTTCCCACGATTGATCAAGCTCAATTGCCTTTTCATCTTTCGGCGGTTGAGGCGTTAATTCTGCTTTGCGCTTATCTTTAAGCTCGGTCAATACGTTTATATGGTCAGCGTTGTTTCTTGCTGTCTTGTAAGCAAGCTTGTATTGCATTTCTAAAATTAATAGGTCAGGTGCTTCGTTGATTGATTTGCATAGTTCGGTCATATCGTATTGTGGATTAAGTCCGAGCTTTTCATTAAGTTCATTTACTTCGGCTTTTAGAGGCTTAGTTTCGGAATATTCACCATCAAATGTTTTTCCTTCCATTTCTTCGGCGGTTGGGAATTGATCTAAAATATCCGGAAATGCTTTTCTTAATGCTTGAGCTTCTGCGCATTTTGCTAATTGCGCATAGGGTCGTTTCTTCCACATTGCATTAGGTGAACCTTCTTTATTTGTTGAAAAATTTTCACGCCAAAATTCTTTTGAACTAAACTCAACAATATCGCCATTCGGCATTTGCTTTTTAACAGTGATTTTGCACCATTTTGGATAGGTAACTGTAACACCATGGATAGACTCGGTTACATCTTCACCATATTCAGGATCTGTTTGACCTGCATACTGACCGCTTCGCTGCGCTTGGATTCGATATAACCCAATGCCAGGCATTACAATATCTCGCCATTCTTTTGTCTTTGTTTGTTTATCTTCGACATACATAGGCACAATATGCACTGGTTTTTGCAGTGGATCTAATCCACGAGCTTTACAATAAGACAATACCATAGCAACGCTTTCATCTTTCGCGCCAGGATAAACAGAGTTTTTTAATGCGCTATATAGATCAGCATCGATTGTTTTAACTTGAAATTCTTCTTTAACCATTAAAGACATTTTGTAATCTCCTAAGCAACTTTTCTTAAGTACCAATCAGGAAGTGAAATTGTTTGTATTGTTTCTGGATAACCTGGCCAGTCATCTAACTCTAAACATTGTTTATAGAGGAATGAGCCTTCTTTGTATTTGGCGCGGCCTATGTCAATTGCGGTTTGATCTAACATATAACACGCGGTTAAATGCGGCTGCTCTTTTTCAACGACCAAATGACAAAAGGTTCGCTTTTTTCCGTCTAGAGCTTCTAAACCGTCAAGCTGCATTGCAGCTTGAATGTGATAGTTATAATTAAAGATACTTCTCTGAAAATCTTCCTCTGCTGCGCTTTCAGTTGTTTTGATATCAACAACAATGAAGTCATTATAAAAATCGGGTCTTGCTCTTAATAGAGATCCGTTAGGATCTTGCCAGTATAAAGAATCTTCAATACATCCGCCGCTTTCGATTAATTTAATGAAAACCTTATTCTTTCGAATAGCATAAGAGATGCTTGATATCTCTTTAAAATCTTCACACTTTAATAGTTTTTGATTATTAAGCTCAGCATGAAGCAATGCGCTTTCATAGAGCGCTTTACCTTCTTTTGTGCGCCGATCTAATCCTTCTGGTAAGACAATATATTTTTTATTAAATAACTCAGGCTCTAAAGCAAGCAAGTGAATTGCTGAACCGTAAAGAGTTGCTTTTGTATCCTCTTTCTTAGCCAGACCTGATAAGTATTGATAATAAAACTTAGCAGGTGATTTAAGAATCAGGTTGATCCCAGAGCTGCTGATGCCTTGGGATTTGTGATATTCTTCGATATCGATATTTTTATAAATTCCGTGTTTAATTTCTTTCATTTGATCACCAACATTACGCAACAAATTATTATTGTTAAACAAAACATCCCTCTTGTTATTTTTGTACTTAATTGGGAGAGATGTTTTCTCCATTCTTCTTTCTCTTCGAAAAACTTAGCGTAGTCTTTTCTAATAAACATTAGGCGCACTCCCAGCTTGGTGAATCATCTTCATCAAAATGATTTTTTAAATCTTGTTTATACTCTTGAGTTACATCTTTAAAATAAGAGTTAAGAAGCGGTGTAAAATAGGTGATTACTTGATGTTCTAAAGCCTCAATAACTCGCTCTTTAGCTTGCTCTTGATCTTTGACTGCTGTAAGCATTCTGTAAATTTCTTTAGAGGTATCAATCAAATATTGGCTTTCATAAATCCATTCTTCTTTATCATCCAGGGCTGCGAGATATAGACCTACAACTTCTTTTTTGTCTGAATAATAAAGCTCATCAAAAGACGTTATGTTGTCGCAAACCAACTCATAAATTCGATTTGTGAATTTTCGTCGTGCTTCTTGATCTTTGGTGCAAAATGATAGGGCGTTAATCATTAGATCATCCTCATTTTTTCAGCTATGAAAATCTCACCTTTTCGTTCAGCTGCTTGACGACACATTTCTGCGTATCCTTCCAGGTCTAAACCTTTCGATGCCCTCACAATGTCTGCCATTAGCTTAAAACCCATTAGTTCGAACCCTTCTGCTACGCTTTTAATTTTTGTTTCGGTTTCTAGATCTGACATTCCGTGTCTCCTTAATTAATTTAACTTTGTTAATCCGTGATGAGGGATGAATTCGTATTTTTTGGAACCATCTAAAGATTCGAGGGTGTAAATATCAGGGAGAAAATCTTTTTCAGCGCGAACATCTAAAACTTTCAGTTTCAAGAAGCCGACTTTTACAGTAGATCCGATGTTCCAGTCTTGAGTTGTATTTTTGATCATTTTTTTGCTCCTATTTTTTTAGTTTTAATACGGGGTAGGTATTAAGTATGGAACGGATATTAAACATAACGTTTAATGAAGTCAACAATAAATTAATCGAAACGTTTAATATTTTTTTATTGGCAAAATGTTATCCTCTAGGGCGCTAAAATTAGAGGAGAGAAAAGTACGATGCTTGAATTTTTAGGAGGTCTATCATCTTTGATTATGGGTCTAGTAGCTTTGATTGTAGTTGGATTAGTTTATTTTTTGCCAACAATCCTCGCAAATAGCAGAAAACACCATAACGCAGCCCCGATCATGATTATTAACCTTTTAGCGGGCTGGACATTATTAGGTTGGTTTATTGCACTTATTTGGTCAACAACACATGCAATTAACACTCAGGAGAAGAAACAATGAAAAAAATATTTTTAATTTTATGCCTTATGATTTCTTTATCAGCATTTGCTGCAAAGGAAAATGATGATTTTTTAACCTTTGATAATTCTAATAACGATACCCCAATGACAATAAGAAATGACTCTCAAGCAGGTTATGAATTTGTAAGGATTCCAGCCTATAGTGTCACAAAATTAAAACACTCGGCAATTAAAGAAAGAACAGGATCAATTGCGAAAATATTAGTTTGCACTTGTAATGGTGGCAGTGCTGAAACTTGTTTCTCAGGTTTTTATGTGAATGTAAAGAAGCCCATCATGGAAATAGTAGAAGTTGACGAAGGAACTACGAGTAGGTTCAAAATTAATGTTGATCTGAATAATAAGTATGTGGATATTATTCCAAGATAAAATAAAAAACCCGCTTCGGCGGGTTATTTTATGGAAATAATTTTCTTAGAATCAATGCTGCTATTGCTCCAAAAGAAGCCATAAATAAAGACCAGCCAGTAAGTCCAATTTTCTTAATAAAATTTTTCCAATCTTCTTTGTCAACTTCTCTTTGAAGTTTTTTAATACTTTCAATAGTGTTCGAGTCTGTTTTAATCATATTTCTGATTTTCTTGGCCAAAACTTTATCGATAGATCTTTGAGATTCAGCAGCATTACAAAAAAGTTTTGCAAATTTTTCAGGTTGGTCAATATGTTCGACCACATGTTGTAACTTTTTATGAGGATTAAAATCATCGTTTGGGTCTGTCATATTACTTTCTTAACAAGTCATTGGCTGGTGCAACATTTTGAGTTTCACCATCTTTTTTTATTGAAACATATCTGTTTTCATTTAAGACCATAATAGATATAGCAAACTGCATAAGGCTCGCATAATCCTTAAATTGCCATTTTTCCATAACTTCTTTTAGCTTTTTTAATTCGCCATTATCTATTTCTAAAATTAATTTTGAATTGTCTTCTTTGCTGTTTACAGCCATTTTCGACTCCTTGTTAATCGAAACGCATTTATAGTTAATCATGCCATAAATTGCAAATCAAAAATTTTTTATTTTTCTAGTTCAGGTTTTTTTAACAAGCTCGGATTAATTTTATATAAAGGGTTGGTTAAATAATTCGATGAAGAATAGACTTCGAAGGCTCCGAATGTAAGCCAGACAGGGGATATTTCTAATGCTTTAGAAATTATCATAATATCACTAAGCGTAGGCTCTCTTTCTTCCCGCTCATATTGCGATATACGAGAAGAGACATTGGTGCCTTCTTTCCAGCCGCACAATAAAGCT
Source organism: Candidatus Babeliales bacterium (assembly GCA_035940365.1). Lineage (GTDB taxonomy): Bacteria > Babelota > Babeliae > Babelales > Vermiphilaceae > DASZEX01. Next base: position 24,721 of record DASZEX010000111.1, read on the forward strand.
AGCTCTTTTTGAGATAGTTTTTTTGCAGCACGCGCTGATTTTAATCTTTCGCCTATTCCAGTTTTCATGGCCCCAACGTATCAACAATCTGTTTAAAAATCATTAAACTAATCGCCTAATTTTAATATTGACACATTAAACGCAATGTTTAATAATCACGTCTATGACGACATCTATTAAAAAAATCAGATCAGATCTTGGGCTAAGCCGTAAGGATTTTGCTCATCTATTAGGCATCACTTATGGAGCTATATCCAATTACGAGTACGGCGTAAGACGACCTCAACTAGAGATTTGCTATCGAATAATTGACATAGCAAAACAGCATAAGCTGAAAGTTAAGCTGGAAGACATATACCCTCGTTCTGACTAATTTTTGTATTATTTATGATCTCAGTATATGCCTTTGAAGCTTAAGGAAAGATTAAAAGATTTTAATATGAGTAATTATAAATCAAAAAAGGTGACCTCTACGATTAATTCATAGCGAAATAATAAGGAAGTTTATGACTGACAAGTCAGTCCATATTGTATTTAGGGTATTGAATTGGCTTTATAGCGAGAAGTCCAAAATGTATGACCTTTTGCCTAATGATGAGAGGATTTTAACAAATCTTGCTTCTTATCATGGAGAAAATGGGATCATATGTCCTTCTCTTAATACAGTTTCTAAGCAATTATCGATTTCTAAGCGATACATCATAGATAGACTTACCCATCTTCAATCGTTAGGGCTCATAAAAATAAATAAAAAAATAAAACACAATGGTGAATTTTCTAATAATTCCTATGAGCTTCTTTTTGCTGGGGGTAGTGAACCGGAGAACACTACGGTAGTGAACCCCAGATCACCACCTAGTGAACCGGAGATCACTACCCAGGACAGGGGGGTAGTGAACCACAGTACACTACCCCCTAGTGATCTACAGTTCACTACCCTAGTGAACCCCAGATCACCAGGTGGTGAACTACAGTGCAAAAATATAAAGGAATTAACAACCAATAAAACAACTAAAGACAAGAATAAAGATATTGCGCAAAGCGCATTTGCGCACGACAAAAATGCGCAAATCGATGCGCAAAATGCGCAACTTTGCGCAAGTGAAAATGCGCAAGACAATGCGCAATGCGCAAATGAAACATGCGCAAATTTAGAAAAAAAAATAAACAAACGATTCGAAGATTTTTGGAATGCTTATCCCAGAAAAAAAGACAAGCAACGAGCTTGCAAGATTTGGCAGAGGAAAAAATTAGATGCAAAAGCAGATTTTATTATTGCCCATGTTATTCACCGTACGAAGCACGACGAGCAGTGGCAAGACGAAAAGTACATACCCCATCCATCTACTTTTCTCAATGGTGAAAGATGGCAAGACGAAGTTAAGGAGCCAGACAGTGAAACCAATGCAGCCCGTCAAACAAATAATGGCAACAATGGATTTCAGCGCAAGAAATCTCGAAGTGAAGAAACCTGGGACTTCCTCACAGCTGCTGCCGGATACAAGAGCAGCGAAAATCCTATTGGGATTGAAATCGATTTATCCGAGCAAATTCCAAAACTTGTATCCGAGTGAAGAGGCGCAGAAGGTAGCTATAAGCCTGTGGAGTAAGGTATTAAAAGATTTTGACGAGTCGATCATCAATAAAGCATTGGATGAATGTCCAAGGAGGTTTACCTGGATTCCAGAGATTGCAGAATTTTTTCAGCTCTGCATGTCATTCAGAGGATCTGAACGCCTCCAATGGTCTGAAGAGGTGATGAAGAAAGTTAATAACGATAGACCATCAAATCGAAGCGTAACTGCTGAGATAAACTTGGGCGCAGAAATTACCAAGAAAATAAAACATCTTTATCCTGACAAGCATTGGTTTAGAGACATTCCGGTCATGTTTACTCGGACAAAAAAATATGCGCGCAAAATTTTTCCCGAAGCAGATGATCTCGAATTACTACAAGAAATTAGAAAATTCTCCGAGGAAGATTTTAGAGATGTATTGGAAGGACAAATGCAATGAATCCTCTCATAACCGAATACCAAGCCCAATGCGCTCTTGTTGATTGGGCGAGACTAAAAGGACTGCCCCTAATTGCAATCCCTAACGGCGGCAAACGGACGCGCTGGGAAGGGGCTCGGCAAAAAAAGTTAGGTTTGCTACCAGGAGTAAGCGATCTCTTCCTAGCGATCCCTTCTCGTGGCTTTGGTGGATTTTGGATTGAGATGAAGACTGAAGACAAAGAGCCAACCATTGAACAAATGTTCTGGATCGAATTAATGCGTCACTACGGTTACAAGGCTGAGTGGTATAACGATTGGACAAAAGATAAGCAGGATATTGAGGAGTACTTAAAATGATTACAAAATGCACAATACTTTCGTCGCCTCTACGCATAAGATTTGTACAGGAGAATATATGAACACTTTAACTTATAACGAAGTCTTAGCAGCTGCAAAACTGCTTAGAAAGCACGGAAAAACAGCGGCTGAATTGGTTAATGAGCATATCCAATATTTGCAAACAACGGAAGAATTTAAAGAGATGACCGAGCAAGAAAAATATAACTACTGGCATGAAAATTTTAATTTTTCGAAGCATGAAGGTCGCTGGCCAACGCTTGCGGATTTCAAGAGGGCGGTTTTGCAGTTGGGGTTAAATTACAAGAGTAAGAATTCATGAGCGCAATGCACGAAGCCTACAAAAAAGTTCTTAAGTCAAAAGGCAACAGCATAGAACTAACGATGCAGTGGTTTAATACGCCGATATTCGAATTAAACAATCGAACGCCTAATGATTTACTTAAGAAGGATAAGCAGAAGGTTGTTATTAACTATATTTTGAAGCATTTTTAAAATGAGGAAATGAAATGAATATAGAAACAGTTTTGTATTTGATTAATGTTTTTGGAACTATGAAAGATGTAGTTTGTATAGCAAGCATGATCTCAGTATTTGCTCTAGGAGTTTGCGCTTTCATTTTTGGAATAATTAAAGCTTCAGGAGACGGAGACAGCTTATGGATTGCTTATTCAATTTTTCTAAAAAAACATTTCTGGAAATTTATATTTTTAGTATTCTTGGCTTGCATTATTCCCTCTGAAAAAACTATGTATTTTATGTTAGGAGCTCATGCAATCAAATCATCTCCATTGCCATCAAAAATTGAATTAGCAATAGAAAAAAAGATTGATGATTTTTTATCTGAAGATGAGAAAAAGTCCGAAAAATAACGGCCTTTATAAAGGGGGGAATTGTGATGCAGTGGGTGAAGTGGAGCGATAAAAATCCAGAAATAGCAGGTTATTACATGGTATGTAATAAAGACAATTTTATACTCAGCGTTAGTGCAGCATATTATTCCAAAAAAGGAAATTATTTCTCTAGCGATTGTTTAACTACACATTGGGCTAAATTACCGAAAGCTCCGGAGGGCGAGCGATAAGTAATTTTATTATAAATGTTGAAAATCCGAATAATAAAAATGAAGAATATTATTTACATTATTCCACATCTGGATGTCACATTAAAATAATGAATGATAAAGAAGAAAAAATTTTTATTAAAGATGAAGAATTATTTTTTATTATTGATAAATATTTTAAGAATAAAATGAAAGAGGCGCAGGAATGAAACAATTTTTTATTGGATGTTTTTATGGATTATTAATAGTTTTAGCAGGTCTAAATTTTGGTTTATTTTTAGTTCATTATCCATATTTGGGAATAACTATTTTATTGATATTCATAATATTGGGTATGGGATTGCTGCGATACAAACTTTATAAGTGATATTTTATGAATGAAGAATTAAAACCTTTATTATTTTGTCCGTTCTGTTTAGGGATTGCTGATATAAAAATAATGTATACTTGCATGTACAGAATATTTTGTACGAATTGTGGTATTGCTACACGTTTCTATCATTCAGAAAATAAAGCAATCGAAATATGGAACACGCGAGCATGACCTTCATTCAGAAAATTAAATGATATTTTAATTTTCATGACTTTGAAAAAATTGATCTTTGGAGTCATTACAAAGAGCGAACAGGTTATGAGACTAGAAGAATATATAGCAAATATATATGTAAATTTTGCAATAAAGAGCGTAAGCGAGCATGACTAAAAAACAAAAGAAAATAATAGCATTCGTTATTTTGTTACCTCTAATAATTCTTTTAAGTCCTATTCTTTTAATTTTTGGAATATTTCTTTGTATTGAATGGGCTTTGGACCAATTCTAGCAAAAATAAGGAAAACCAGCATGACATTGGATCAATATAAGTCATATTTAGATGGACTGAAAAAATGCATGCGAGAATATAAAAAATTAAAACGTTTGCTATTTGAAGATTATATTGATCATGAAACGGCTTTTAATAATTTAGAAGATATATTGGACGGTCTTATAATGAAAAAAGAAGAAATGTTAGAGGAAAAGCAGCATGACCAGGGCAGTTAAGTTTCGCGCGTATGATCCAGAAAAAAAGATAATGATTGATGATCAAGATCAAGATGCACAGAAGCATTATAAATTTACTTTAGGTGGCTGGATTCACGATACAGTATGGCGAATCGGGAAACTTAATGGGACATTGATGCAATATACAGGCTTAAGAGATCGCAATGGCGTTGAAATATATGAAGGCGATATAATTGATAGCCAAAGTCTTTGGCAGGGTGAAGTTTGGTGGAATGAACAAAATTTACAATGGTGGGCTAATGACCATCCTTTATGGGTTATAAGTAAGCCTGAAATAATCGGTAATATTTATCAGCATCCCGAACTTTTGGAGCGGCAAGAATGACTGAACCAAAATGTAAAGTATGCAATGATCAAGGCGATTATTATGTTGAAATTTGCCTTTTTGAGGAGCCTATTTTAGTTGATTGTGAATGTAAAGAGAGTGATTCTAAATGACTGAAAAAGAAATGATTATACAATTAGCTAAATGTTTGCATGACGTTATTAATGAAGTTTGCGCTAATGATAACAAAACAAACGATAATCTTAACTTACTACAAAGACAACTTCATGATTGGATTTGTGACCGTGAGAGCGAGCCGACATGAGAGAACTCGAACAAATGTATAAGGCAATAGCTAACTATTTTTCTAAACAAAACATGGCTAACAATGAGCAATATAGATTTAGTGTAATGGTTAAAAAAGAAAATGATGTATTTATAATATCGCCTTACGTTCCAATTATAGAAATAACCTCCTTGTCAGTTCCTTTCTATACTTATGCTAATAAAGAAATAACGGAGAACAAGACATGAGCGAATCAAAACCAAAATGCGCCATATGTAAAGATAAAAAACGTGATGTTCCTTGTGTTGTTTGTATGGAATTTATTGATGGAGAGAAATTAATAAAAAATTACAAAAAATTACTTGAATTTGTAAATCAATTTACTTGTCCTGATTGGCCAATGACACCAGATGTTGAGATAGGGCGAGAGGCTTGTCAATTGTTAAAAGAAATAGGTGAAGCATGACCGAATCAGAAATTAAACATCAATTCTTTAAAAGTATGAAAGAATATTTTCTCACAATGATTACAAATAATGAATTCTATCAATATAGCTGTATTATACAAAATACTTCTAAAGGTGAATTTATTATTGCAAATCAATGTTTAACTCTTGGAATACCTAAAATTTTTGATAAGTATCAAAAATTACTTGAGTTTATTAACTCAATTATCAATACCGACAAATTTTCAAGTGCTAATCATTGGTATTTGCATTTAGAAGCTAAAAAAGTATTAGAGGAGCTAGGCGAAATAAAATGAAACTTACAGATGAACAAAAGCAGATGATAAGTGATTGTATTAGTAAATCAGATAAACTTAATCAATCACAACTTAATTTTATTAAATCAATAAAAGATGCCGAACATCTTTCGGGTAGAAAAATTTATTATTTAATGGAGATTTGGGCAAGCATTAAGTGATGCCTGTATAAACCAATTCAGAGTTGATATCTATATAAATCAGAATGAGGGGTAATAAATGAGTAAATGGGAAAGTGTTAGAAATAATGTTTCTCGATTAAAAGTACCGGGTGGTTGGATTGTTAATGTAAGTTTTGGCGCAGAAAATACAAAAAATTGGTTTTCAAAATTCTTCACTAAGACATTAGGCAATTCTTTTTTCATATCTGATCCAGAATGGAAATGGGAGTTAAAATGAGCGAATGGATTAGTGTTAAAGATAGATTGCCAGACGATGATGCCTGGTGTTTGGTTATATATAAAAGTTTTTGCGCTTCTTGTAGAAATTGTAGTGAAGAAAAATATCGTGTAGGTATTGGGTTATTATTCGATAATTCATTAAAAGAAGAAGGATTCACATTAAGGGAACCTTATTCTGATATCAATAAATACTTATTAGAAGAAAGTGATGTCGACATTAGAGTTTCACATTGGATGCCTTTGCCAAAGCCACCGGAGGAAGAATGAGCTAGCCAGAAACGATCTGTTATTCTGTAATGGCTATTTCTGTGGCTTCTGTTGCGATAGCATTTTTTTGGGCTTGTTCTAAGGAGAAATAGAATGGATTGTGGATGTTTTGGTTTTACAATAGCTTCAATTTTAGCTGTGATTTTTCTTGTGATTTTAATTAGAAAAACAAAGGAAAACAAATGAGCGTCTGCCAGAGTCCTGAATGTATTTGCATTTGTCATAAATATTATCAAAGTCAACATACATGTTGTATTTCATGTTATTCGGCTCATGTAAATAAACAAGAAACCATCACCATCAAAAAATCACTTTGGGATGAGATGCTGGAGTATAAGAAAAAGGTTGATTTATTAGAAAAATTAATGACACAAGAAATTTGTAATAGTTATCATTATCGATTAGAGCAAATTGAAAAAATATATGATGATTTACCACGTTCGCTACATAAGCAAAGAGAAACGATTGTTAAAATTAATGAGAGAATCGAAAAACTAGAAAACTTCATCACCGACGTTTTGCAAGATTTTGAGAAAAGAATGGTAAAACTAGAAGAAAAAATAAAATCGATGGACAAAGTTTTAGATTAGATATGTAATTGATCTGCCCGCGGGTGCTGCTTGGCATGGTGAAAGTCCAGACGAAGATAGCGCACAGGATGGGAAAACGTGGGCGCCATTATAACGACACTCCCAGTTGGTGAGACAACGGCAATCTCGCGAGATGTGCTCGCTATAGCGCTCGTCATGAGGCGAAGAGCGGTACCGTTTGAATCGGTAGGGTGTCTACTATAGTTTACCAATTTATGACCATCCGAATTTAAACCAATAACCACGCTGTTTTCATGTTACTTATTCATAGTTCCCCACAACTTTACCCACAGAATCTGTGGATAACCTGTTGCTCATTATTTGTTAAAGTGGAATAAATAATCTAAAAATAACTATGTACAACAATCAAAGTTGCATAAAACATAAAAAAAAAGTGAAAATATAAAGTGAAATCCCATTTTTACCCTGTTCAATAACTGGCGCATTTGTTAACATATTTTCCAGTTGTCATTGAGCAGGGAAATTTGATGAGCAATTTTGATACAGCGATGCTTACAGTCCTAAAGAATGAGGGCGGTTTTGTTGATAACCCTCATGATTCAGGCGGCCCGACCAATATGGGTATATCCCTCAAGTTTTATCGAACTGTTATTGATCCAACGGCAACCGCAGAAGACATCAAAGCTTTAACTCCGCAAACTGTCTCAATCATTTATAAAACTCATTGGTGGGATAGATTCAAGTATGAACGGATCCTCGATCAATCCATAGCAACTAAATTGCTTGATATGAGTATCAATATGGGGCCAGTGCCTGCCCATATAGCGCTACAGCGCGCCGTGCTCGCTGCAAATGGCTTTGCGCTGATTCAAGACGGTGTGCTAGGTGATCAATCCATTACTCAAATCAATGTAGCTAATCCTGCTTCATTGCTTGCGTCTTTTAAATCAGAGTTAGCTGGTCATTATCGAATGATCGGCAGCAGTTTTTTTATTAACAATTGGTTAAGTCGAGCGTACCAATGAGCATGCCAGACCTAATCAAAATCGTTAGTGGATTCGCGCCGGTACTGGGTAGTCTATTAGGTGGGCCAATAGGTGGCGGTGTAGGCGCTTTGATTGCATCACTATTTGGCGGATCTAAAGACGATCCCGCAGATCTAGTCAGACGCATACAAGCAGATCCTGATGCCGCAGTGAAGCTTAAAAAACTCGAATATGATCATCTTGAAGAACTGAAAAACATACAGGCAGACAGAGAAAAAACCCAAGCTGATGATCGTAAAGATGCGCGAGCTAGAGAGCTTGAGTTAGCAAAAATGGGTATGCAAGACAAAATGCCGCACATTATCGCATTTATGATTATTGGCGCAGTCATCGGCGTTGTGATGGCCCAACTAATTCCTGGTGTTAATACATCAAATTCCGCGTTGCTTGGGCAAATCAGCGGAATGCTTACGAGAGAAATTATTCAAATTTGCGCGTACTACTTCGGTGGTGATTCGCAGGGAGATAAATAATCATGCAAAAATCACGATATCAAATTGCAATCATAGATGAGATCAATCTTGCGAATACTGCTGTGACATTCGCAGCGGGCGCTACAACATCATCAGTATTTCCTTGCGCGGGAGTTATGCCGTCGAGCCTATTTATTCCATCGGGTTGGACGACTGGTAATGTATCGTTTCAAGTTTGCAAAACGGTAAATGGTACGTTTTTACCTTTAGCGTATTTCGACGGCACTGCTTATTCGATAAGCAGCGTTGCGGCGAGCCAATGTATTCCTCTAATCCCCGCGCTATTTCATTCGCAATTGTATTTGCAACTTGTTTGCAGCGTTGCTCAGGTTAGCGCGGTTACAGTTGATATGGGTCTTGTGCCGCTTTATCAAGGTTTGCATTCATAGCGAGGTAAAACTATGTCAAATGCAGCTATTGATTTGTTATTACTTTTTGAAATAGACGCAGGAAATATTCCGCCGCCAACAGCATCGGATTTTTTATTATTAAATCGCGATAATTTTACATTGCTTAGCGGCGAGCAATTTAATTTACTCGGAGGGGAGCTATAATGGGTCTAGGGCGCAATTTAAATCAAGTCTATACAGCAAATCCGAGTACAACTCTTAATGCAAATGATCTGCTTTATACAGCTAAATCACCATTTGGCCCTACAAATGACAGTGGCATTAAATATTCTGATCTATTAGCTCAACTAGAAGCAGGGATCACTAATTTAAGCGGTATAACTGGTGCCATAACCTCTCCCGCGCAAATTACTATGGCAAATAATGGTGTAATCCAAGGAGATAAAACCACTGGTCATCTTTATTCTTTGCAAGTTTATAATAATACATCCGCTCTGTATCAAAATGTTTTAACAGTGACTAATGGCGCAAGCCCAACAGCTGCAGCGTCTTTTACGTCGTTAAGCATGAATAGCAATCGGATTAACAATGTTCAAGATCCCGCGAGCGCCCAAGATGCAATGACGCTAAATTATTTTAATAACACCACATTATTTCCAAATGGCATAGTGAACGTTACGGGTACAGCACAAACAATTGTGCCCGGGACAATTTATTATGCAAATAACTCGTCACAAGTAGTATTTACATTGCCGGCAACTTTTACAACGGCTCAAAATCAATGTTTTGGAATAATTGGACGTGGTTCAGGTGGTTGGAAAATTATATGCAATACTGGCCAGCAAATGACAATAGGTGAAAGATCTTGCACAGTCAGCACAGGTTATTTTCAATCTAACCAACAAAATAATTCTATTATTTTTTATCCTTCCGCTGCTAATACTTCTTATCAAGCACTTGCAGTCATAGGTAATATTTCAAATGATTTATCGCAAATTGCGAATGCGATTGATGTAACTTTTACAGCAAATCAACTTTTGTATTCTCCGAGTGCTGGTAATTTATCAGGTCTTACAACTGTTGCTAGTGCTCAATTAGTCACAAATGCAACTGGCGTGCCTGCAATGACTTCGTCAATGACGAATGGTCAAATAGTCATAGGCTCAACAGGTGGAACGCCAGGACCAGCTACAATTACGGCTGGAACAAATATCACAGTAACTAATGGCGCAAATAGTGTTACTATTGCATGTTCTGGTTCTGCTGCTTCAGCAGCTCCAAGTCCTAATGCAATTATCGGCGGAAATTTTGATACTAATCCGTGGCAATTAGGAGTAACTTTTAACTCGACTGCAAATAACACAATAACAGCGGATGGTTTTAAGTGGTTTCAAGTCGGAACGGGTGTATTAAATATAACAAAAACTGCTGATGCTCCAGCAACCACTACAAATATTCCTTATAACGTATTAAATTCCCTTGGAACTACAGTTACAACAGCAGATACCTCAATTACCGCAACTAAAATTTATCGAATTACTTATGGTGTGGAAGGTAATACGTGGGCAAGATTATATGGCGGAGCAATGACTTTAAGTTTTTGGGTCAAAGCAACTGTTACAGGCACATATTGTATTTCAATTGCAAATAATGGCGGATCACGAATTTATATAGCTGAATATTCTATTCCCGTTGCAGGTACTTGGACTAATATTGTTATCAATATTCCAGCAGATAACACTGGATCATGGAATTTAGGTACTGGACAGCTTGGCGCATTAATTACATTTACGCTTGCAGGTGGCAGTAACTTTCAAGGATCGACGGGTTGGAACACAACGGGCGGTTATCAATATTGCACCTCGAACCAAGTAAATGCGATGGGTACGAATAGTAATACTTTTAGATTAGCATTGGTTTATTTGCAGCCTGGCACAGTTTCAAGTCCAGTTTATCCTATTGAAGATCCTCAGCATGTTTTAACAAGAGCTCAGCGTTTTTATGAAACTAGCGTTGATTTTATTGGAGGAAATTATTTTCCAACAAGCAACTCGAATGGCGGTGTTAGTGTGAATGGGCCATCTTTTAGCGGTGCTTGGATAGTGTATATTCCATTTAAGGTAGTAAAAGCTGTTGATCCGACTGTATCAGTTTGTGATCAAACTCCAACAGTAGGTGATGTATATGTAGGCACAAATGGAAAAACCGCATCGACAAGTAGTATCGGGATGAGTGGTTTTAATGCTGGAGGTACAGCAACAAGCGCTAGTGGATTATATTTTCAATGGCAAGCAAATTCTTATCTATTTTGAGGTAGGTTATGGCAACTTTATATCAAAAAAATATGAATATATTAAATCCAGGCGTAATAGATAATGTTTTTGATACAGTGAATAAATGTTTTATTCCGATAGATGGAAGGAGTCCTTTTTATCAAAACGTATTAGCTTATTTAAAAGAGAATAATTTAACGATCGACCAATTGGATGTTTATGCATAAAGAAACAAAAATGGGAAGACCTACAAAATATACACCCGAACTTGCGGAGGAAATTGCTGATGCTTTAGCTTGCTCAAGTCAGGGTCTTAGAACGCTTTGTTCTGAAAATCCACACTGGCCAGACAGAAGAAATATTTATCGATGGCTAAAAAGACACGATGAATTCAGAAAACTATATACACAAGCTAAAATAACGCAAATAGATTCGTTAGTCGATGACATTTTGGAAATTGCTAATAACTCTGAAAATGACACTTACTATGATGAAGAAGGTAACGCAAAATGCAATGTTGAATGGGTTAATCGTTGCAGGTTAAGAATAGATGTATACAAGTGGCTAGCTGCTAAGTTGGTACCTCGCATATTTGGAGATGCTGGTCAATTCCCTAAATCTCCAGAAGATGATCACATTAAGAAAGACGAGTATGATTTTAGTTTATTAGAAAAAGATGAAGTTGAAGTTGTAGAAAAACTTCTAAGAAAAGCCAGTGTTAAAAAACCTTCCGAATCTGGATCAAATTGAAAAATACAAAGCTGAGAAATCTTTGTCTGAATTCATTAAACAGGCATGGAACGTTGTTGAGCCAGCAACCTATGTTCATGGTTGGCACATAGATGCTATTTGTCAGCATCTTGAGGCTGTTTCGAATGGAACTATTAGAAATATTGTTATCAATATCCCTCCTCGCCATGCAAAAAGCTTGATAGTTTGTGTTTTTTGGTTTGTATGGGAGTGGATAAATAGACCCTATAAAAAATTTGTATTTACATCGTATTCCCGCGAATTCAGCTTTAGAGATAGCCTAAAATGTAGAAGATTAATCGAATCACCTTGGTTTCAATCAAAATGGGGTAATATATTCAAGATTACAAAAGATCAAAATACAAAGGGGAGGTTTGAGAACGATAAAGGCGGTTTTCGATTTGCTACATCAGTAGATGCAGGCGCAACAGGTGAGGGCGGAGATTATATCATTGTTGACGACGCGCACTCCACTAAGGAAGCAGAAAGCGATGCTGTGCGTCAAGGTACCATTATATGGTGGGATGAAACAATGGGATCTCGCGATAATGACCCCAAAAAAACCGCGAGAATAGCAATAGGACAAAGACAGCATTATATGGATTTATACGGACATTTATTGAAAAAGAAAAATCAAGTACACCTTTGTTTGCCTGCTGAATATGAGGGGAATAAAAATAGAACCATTATTGGTTTTGAAGATCCACGGACGTATGAAGGGGAATTATTATGGCCTGCCCGAATAGGCCCTGATGAGATAAACGATATAAAAGAGAGAATGGGAAGTTATGCTTATACAGGTCAATATCAACAAAGACCATCCCAAAGAGAAGGCGCAATCATCAAAATAGACTGGCTTTCTAATCGCTTTAGCATTCCTAGAGATGCGTTCGGCAAGGTAAGGTTTAATGACTTTAGAGAGCGTTATCAGTCATGGGATACTGCCTTCAAGGAAGGCGAAGAGAATGATTATAGCGTTTGCACTTCATGGGGATTAAAAGACGATGGTTTCTATTTGCTGCATCGTTTCAAGATGCGATGTGATTTTCCGACTTTGGAGCAGCGCGCAATGGAGTTAGCGGCGGCTTTTGTTCCTAATCAGATCTTGATTGAAGATAAAGCCAGTGGCCAATCTTTAGTGCAAGCATTAAAAAGACGAACGCGATTACCCGTTAAAGCTGTAAAGATAGACAGGGACAAGGTAGCGCGCCTTAATGCGGTGTCGGGATATATTGAAGCTAAGCGTTTATGGTTGCCGCAGAATGAAGAATGGGTGAGTGATTATATTGACGAATTAACGACTTTTCCGGCGTGCGCACATGACGACTCTGTGGATTCAACAACCCAATTCCTGCTTGAAATAGCACTCCGAAGAGAAGCCTCATTAAACCTTATCCAAGGCTCATTGGTTGGCAGGTAAAGTGGTATTTGTAAGACAAATAAACCCTGTTTTTAATATTAAAGTGGTATTTATAATCAAAAAAATTATCATTTTTTAATATCAAATCCCATAAAACCTATAAAATCGCAAAAATTCATGTATAATAATTGACAACCATTTCTCTTTGCAAAGGACTACTCAAATGACAAATAACGTTGTTAATGTTTGGAAACAATCCGTATATCAAGTTCCCGCCTGTACTAATCCGATTTATCTAAATACCACTGACAATTTAGCCACCGTTTTATCAGCTGGCTACTTAGCTCCTCAGATTGCCGCTGGTCTTGTTATTAATGCTAATGATCTTATTTTTATTAGCTATAATGGCGGCGCAGGTATGTTCATACCTTCCAATGCTTCATCCGCTGGCTCTGTTATATTGTCTAGTGTTGGTACGCAAGTCGCTCAAGTTAACTTAACTGCTGCACAGTTCAACGGCATGTATGCTGCTCCGGTATTGTTAGTTGCAGCGCCAGGTGCAGGATATATGAATATCCTAGAAAGTATGCTTTTAGATATGACATATGGATCAGCAGCATTCGCGTCAGGCGGCCCAGTTGCCGCACAATATGATAGTACGGCTCATGGGGCCGGTGTACTTGCTTCAAATGCTGAGCAAGCAGCCGATTTCTTTCAAACCGCAAATACAGTATTTCCATTCATTCAAGCTTCTGGAAATGGCAGTTTTTTACTAACAGCTTCTTGTGCAAATAAAGGTATTTATCTGTCAAATACAACTGGCGCATTTACGACCGGCACTGGTAGCTCTTTCAAAGCGTCAGTGTTTTTCAGAACGGTAGCAGTATAAGAGGTTTTTAATGAATAAAGATGAACTAGAAAAACGCATCCAGTTAATAGATGGGCAAATGGAGAGAGTTAAGCAAGATATTAACAATCTTAACTCTCATCTATTGCTACTGGATGGCGGCAAACAAGAAGCGCTGCATTGGTTGCATCAATTAGCGATTAAAGAAGCCAATCAGTTAAATGAAAATAAAGAATCTGAGGTGCCACATGCACATGAACAGACCGAGCCACAAGCCGCTTAAATCTAATCCAGCAGGCGAAAACAATCGTGCGCCATCGCACATTGAAAGCCAGCGGGCACGCGGGAACATGGGGGAAGGTGGGGCGCGAGGAAAAGTCGTTAATCCTCGTGAAATTCCTAATTCTCTCGGTTATGTTGGGCCGAAGATTAAGCGCTAAGAATCCAAGGTTTTTCATATGCCTTCCTTCGTTTCCGCAGGTAAACGGGATAAGACCTGCAACAGTTTGGAGGATTTATGCCGCTAGTAAAAGGCAAAGCAGCAAAGACAGCTAAGGGTATGTCAAAAAATATTAAAGCAGAGATGAAGGCTGGAAAGCCGCAAAAGCAAGCCGTTGCCATTGCGTACTCTGTTGCTAGGCGATCAGGTAAAAAAGGGAAATAAGGCCAAAATAAATGACTCTTAGCTCAGCAACCCATTTTGTATCATCATCGACACCAAATGCAAAAGGGCATACCGACAATTTTATTGCGAGATATGCTGAGAGATTTCAACTTTACATTGATAAAGACTGGACTATTCGAGAAACAAAGCTTCATATTTTGCAAATGTTTTTAAATGGCTCCATTTATGACAATCTGCAATCATTTAATCAGGAGTATCAAGGGGGAAATGGTGCTTACGTCCCGCTTGCTCGTCGCAGACCTTCTACTTTATATAAGCTTTGTGAAATCATAGTAAATGAAACTGTTGGAATGCTATTCGGTGATGGTCACTTTCCCGAAGTTAAATGCATTGAAGAAGGTCACAAGAAAACAGAAGAGTTCCTGAAGTACATCACAAATTCCTGCAAAATAAAAAGAACTATGCTTAATGCTGCTAAAGAAGGCTCGATCGGCAGTGTTTGTATTTTAGTTAAAGTTTTGAATGGAAAATTCTATTTTGATGTGCTCAATACTAAACATTTAATGCCGATATTTAATCAAGAGGCTCCAGATCAGCTACTTAAGCTTATTGATCACAAGAAAGTTGACGGCTCAACATTGATGTCATTCGGCTATGAAATTCCCGAAAAGAATAAAAACAAATATTACTGGCTTGATCGCGAATGGGATGAAAACAATGAAACATACTACAAACCATATCTGGTCGAAGAATACGAAACAAATAAAAAAAGAGAAGAAGATAAAGAAAGATCGTCATCACATAATTTCGGTTTTGTTCCCGCCATTTGGATACAGAACCTGCCCCATGCGCACCACGTCGATGGATTTTGCACTTTCGAACCAATCATAGATACTCAAACAGAGATTGATTATCTCTTGAGTCAAACTGGGAGACTTCTGAAATATAATTCAGATCCGACATTGGTTGTGAAGAACCCCTCGAGTCTTGAAGGTAGTAAGCTCATTAAATCACAGACTATCTTAAATTTGGATGAGAAAGGCGACGCTTATTATGCTGAAATGTCGGGATCTTCCGTATCGGCAGTTATCGAGTATGTGAAATTGCTTCGTGAGTATGGCTTAGAATCCATTCGTGGTAACAGATCAAGCCCTGAAAAACTCAATGCTGCGCAATCAGGTAGAGCATTACAGATGCTTAACAATCCGCTCATTAATCTAGTTGATGAAATGCGCCTGACTTATGGTGACAGCGGCTTGTTATGTTTGTATTCGATGTGCATTAAGATTTATTTAGCTAACCCTAAAGAGATTGACTGCGGTGGTTTTGAGCCTGACTCTGATGATTGCTCAGACCACTTGTGTTTGTACTGGCAAGATTGGTATCCAGCAACAGGACAAGACAAATTGCAAGAAGCGCAAGCAGTGCAAATTTATCGTGGCGCTGGTGTAATTAGCCAAGAAACTGCAATCAACTTTGTTGCAGAAGAATTTGGAATTGAAGACACAGAAAATGAGTTGTCTTTGATTGACAAAGAAAAAAATGAAGAACAAAATAGAAACATGAAAATGGCGAGCGTGGATCGTAAGCCTGAAAAATCAAGTGGATCTTGATATTTTAAGTTTTCATTTTAAGTGAGGTTTTATGACTGAAGAAGTCAAAGATGTTAAGAGTGCCGAGGTAAAAGCTCCTGAAGATAAATCAGACGTCACAAAGATGTCTGATGCTGATATCAAATGGCGTGAAAAGTACAAACTATCTAAAGAAGAGTTAGAGCGTACTAAGTTACTCTCCGAGAAGGACAAAA
Source organism: Candidatus Babeliales bacterium (assembly GCA_035940365.1). Lineage (GTDB taxonomy): Bacteria > Babelota > Babeliae > Babelales > Vermiphilaceae > DASZEX01. The sequence goes on from DASZEX010000111.1 coordinate 41,261, forward strand.
AAGAACTTCAAGGGAAAATTGAATCAGCTAGTAAGGATCTTAAAATGTTAGAAAGCAAAGTGATTGAAGCCGAGTTAAAAGCTCAGGCAGTTGCTGCCGGTATTAAAGACATCGATTTTGTGAAATTGATTGATTTGAAAGACGTTAAAATGAATGAAGCGGGCGTGATTGAAGGTATTGATAAAACATTACAAGACTTTAAAGCGCGCAAGCCTGATTTATTTGGCGTTGATAAAAAGTTTAGTTCTTCAACCAATGCGCCTGCTAGCTCTGGAAGTTCTTCAAATCCAGCGCCAGTAAATGCGCGCAATCTCAGCAATGATGATTGGAAGAAGAATAGATCGCGTTACATGGCAGGAAATTTTTCCTGACATTGAAAATGTAAGACAACTTTTAGCGTATAGAGTGGATCTCTTGCGTTAATCGCCTTCCGGGTGGATCCCAAAAAGGGAAAAAAGTCAAAAAAGCAATTTTTTGGTTTTTAACTTTTTGGAGATTTACCTATGTCCGGTCAATTCGGCCCGTTGCCATCACAGTTAGTCAATGCAATTCAGCAAAATTTCTTAGAAAGAGCATTTATCGATCCATTGCTCAACGTACTCATTTATCGAACAATTGCAGATAAAGAAGTTTTCCCTGGAAGAATCGGTGACACAATCACTAAAACCCGCGCTGGTTTAATGATTCCAAATGTTACACCATTAGCGCCTAATACCAATACGGGTTTAGACAATGGTTTAACAAGCCCACAACAATGGTCAGATGAGCAATATACTCTGGCTATTCAGCAATATCCTCAAGTGGCTCCTCCCGTCAACTTAATTGATGATGAAACCACAATTGCATCTTTTGCAATGGCCAATTCTGAAAGATTAGGTATTGCATTAGCTACGGCAATTGACCGTATTGCGCGTGCTGCATTGTTTAATGCTTATATGGGTGGTAACTCTGCATTCAGTACATCTGCAAGCAGCACAACTCAAACAGTTGATGATCTTCGCGGCTTCATGAGTGTAGTTGTGAATGGAAACGTTGTACCTGTTACTGCATCAAATCCATTAGCGGTAACGCTTAATGGCAGCACAGCGAATACAGTGACCGGTTTCTCTGTTGATGCTGTAAACGTTTCTACAGCTGCCGCATCCGGTGGTATCTCTGGTTCTGTAACTTTAGGCACGACCTATAGCTCAACCGCTGGACAATCCATTATTAGCAACTTTGCTCCGTTAATTTTAAGACCTAATGGACGCACAACCACCTCAGCCATTATCTCTTCAGACTTGTTGAATATGACCGTCATCTTGAGCGCCGTTGCTTATCTGCGCAACAACGCAGTACCTAAAGTAGATGGAGCATATAATATCTATCTCAATTCAACCTCGATGAATGAACTCTATCAAGATTCTGAATTCCAATTATTACAACGTGGAACATCAACTCGCGATCCTAACTATGAAAATGCTTGGGTCATGGGTCAATTCTTAGATATGCGTTTCATTATGACGACTGAAACATATGTTCAATCTGCAAACCAAGTGAACCAAAGCTATACCGTATCTCAACAAATTCAACGTCCTCTGGTTGTCGGTAAGGGAGCGCTTGTTGAAGGTATCTTCTCAAGAGGTTTGGATGCAGTTCGAAATATGACGGCATCTTTAGGTGTTGGTCGCATGGAAACTTTCCCATCCGTGATCAACATGCTCGGAGAAAACTTCAACTATGAAGGTTTTTATTACTATCTCCGTCCGCCATTGGATCAATTGGCTCAAATCATCACGCAAACCGCGAACTATATCGGTGGTTTTACAGTTCCGACAGACGTGACCACGTTGCCTGCAATTATCCCAACCGCAAGTAACGCTTACTATAAACGAGCAGTAATTATTGAGACAGCTTAATCATGGTAAAAAAACCTGAAGTAAAAGGTGCTGAGAAATCAGCACCTTTAAGTAAACAGCGAATTGCTATTTTCATGAAGGAATTCGTCCACAGTTTTTGTTATGCGCCTCATTTGCCAGATAAATGCTTTAAGAAATGGCAGCGAGGACAATTAGTTTTTGATGAAAATGACATTGAAAACTTAAAACAATTGAATGCTCCAATCAGGGTATTTATAGAAGATGTTGACTGAGCAAAATAAAATTGATGTGAGACGGCATTGCGGATTGCCAGTTTATGGCAATGGCGTCGGCGCGTCTCCTCCATCTTTCGGGTATCGATATTATGAGTGGTATTTGATTATTGAATATCGAATGAATAATTTAGATCCTCAAGAAGAGACGACCCTAATCAACATTTATCTTGCCAATTGCAATTCACTTGAAGCAGCTATACCAACAGCATCTAGTAACTTAGATACTGATCGTGCGGCTGTTTGGTATCACAATAAATACGAAGTAAGAGATCGATTTGATCTTTATAAATTGTGGTGCAAAAGATTAATTGAATTTATGGGTGTTTCTAGCCCTAGCGCTCTTCTTTCGGGAGGTGTAATAGTCGTATGACTCCCGAACAAATCCAGCAAAAAATATTCTTTGGTTATGCGAAAGCCGCTTACAAGTTGGGAGCTACATTTAATTTGTATCGCTCTTCTACGCCAATAAATCCTATTTCTTCAGGGAATTTAATAGGCGAAGTACAAATGTCTCGAAGCGTTAACTGGGAATATAATTCTGCTAATAAATACGGAAACCTTGCATTTAATGCATGTTTAGATGCGCAAGCTAGCAGTTCTCCACTGAATTGTAGAGTGGGTGATTATTTAGTGCCAACTACGGCAAGTAATCTTCAATATACCGCCTCCTCAATTGCAGTATCTTCCGGAGGAAGCGGTTATAAAGTTGGTGATCTCATTATCATTAATGAGCTAGCTTATACGCAATATATTTCATTGACTATTACATCAGTCTCTAGTGGTGGAGTAGTTACCGGAATTAGTTTCACATCAGGAACAATATACAACTCTCCTTTGCCTTCTAATCCTGTGCCTCAGTATTACACATCAGGCGCCGGAGTTAATGCGACATTTAATATTACATGGTCGGCTCTGAATGTTACCGATGATAACAACACTTACTATGTGCAATCACTACAGTTTGACTTGCCTCCTCGGGTAGTTCAATGCAACAGAACAATCAGCGTGATTCGTCCAGCTCAAACCACCGGCGCGGGAAACGTGGGTTATGTAGGTTATCAGCCCTCGACATCAACAACTATTATGACCGCTATGCCAGCTGGCGTGATTATAGAATCACATGGAAAAGAAGCAGCGACAAATTTACCTACCGATACGCGCGAAGATGGATTGATGGTTTTAATTCCTAATCTAGGAAATGTAACGGTAAGAATCGACGACATTATTATTGATGATTTACAGCAAAATTATGTCGTTTATGCGAATGAATTGACGGAGCTTGGATGGCGTATACGCGCTTACCAAGTTGTAAATGCTTAAAGACATCGAATTCGAGGGAATTAAAAATGCCAGGATTGTTTGACGTATTAGCAACATTAGCCGCGCAGGTAACAACTGCTTGTTATCCTAATG